>JAZGFW010000292.1:0-24814 GCA_036479895.1 Cocleimonas sp.
TCATTGGCAATAGCAATTAAATCCTCATCAAATATTTCATGCTTACGATCAGCGACATCTTTAAAACGTGAAAAAGCCGCATTTAAAGCTTCTTCACTTTCAATGTGAATACCAATCTCCCCAAGACGAGATTTTAAAGCACTGCGCCCTGAATGTTTACCAAGTACGATTTTATTATCTGACCAACCCACATCCTGCGCTCGCATTATTTCATAGGTTTCGCGTGATTTAAGTACGCCGTCTTGATGAATACCTGACTCATGTGCAAAAGCGTTTTTACCCACAATCGCTTTATTGGGCTGTACAGGGAAACCAGTAACAGAAGACACTAATCGTGAGGTAGGAACAATCATCGTTGTGTCAATATTAGTATCACAATTAAAAACATCTTGGCGGGTACGAATAGCCATAACCACTTCTTCTAAGGCTGCATTGCCTGCACGCTCACCTAAACCGTTGATAGTACATTCAACTTGGCGAGCACCATTTAAAACAGAGGCTAATGAATTTCCCACAGCCAAACCTAAATCATTATGACAATGCACAGAGAAAATTGCTTTATCTGAGTTGGGCACACGCTCAATTAACTGTTTAATCAATTCACCAAACTGGTGTGGAATATTGTAACCCACAGTGTCAGGGATATTAATGGTGGTTGCACCTGCATCAATGGTTGCTTCTACCACTTTACACAAAAAATCGAGTTCAGAACGCCCTGCATCTTCAGGCGAAAATTCAACATTATCAGTAAATTGGCGCGCCTTTTTAACGGCACTAATTGCTTGTGCAAGTACATCATCAGGTTGCATGCGCAACTTTTCTTTCATATGGATCGGTGAAGTAGCGATAAACGTATGGATACGCGCAGAATTAGCCGGTTTTAATGCCTCACCAGCGCGTTCAATATCTTTATCAAGTGCTCTAGCAAGTCCACACACAGTACTGTTTTTTATCGCTGTTGCAACCGCTTTAACGGACTCAAAATCTCCTCGGCTGGCTATTGGAAAACCTGCCTCAATGACATCTACTTTCATCTGTTCAAGGTGTTTTGCGATACGGACTTTTTCTTCCATCGTCATTGATGCGCCCGGGCTTTGCTCGCCATCACGCAAGGTCGTATCGAATATGATCAAACGATCATTTGAATTATTATTACTCATGATTTTTACTCAGCTTTTTAGCAGATTCTTTGATCTTTATTACGCACTATTATATAGGTTCGCGCGACTGTAGAGAAAGTCTGCATATTAATATATTGGATTATTTAGCGTTTAGCCTCGCAAAGGCAATATTAAATGCCCAAGGGCAGTAATAGAATCAGACTGAGTAGTGAAGTAACTAAGAGAAAGGCGAGTGTTATGCGCACAAACAAACGCGAATACCGAGTATTCGTTTTAGCGTCAACATTAGCCACCAAGGCTATTGATCTCACTTTGTTTGTAGGGTGCTTTGAATGCATGACTTAAAGGTAACTGATTTTTTAGACGAGTTCAAGTTTCTTTGTCAGATGGTATTTCTTTATTGGATGACTTAGCTGTTAGATTTTTTTAAATCCTTCCGCTCTTTCAACCAATTAAACGGTCCTGATAATGCATAAACAAAAAATACGGCAAACAATACTTTAGGTGGGTCTACCTGAACCAAAGCAAACGCCAGAACAACCCCTAGTATTGCCAAGTGAGGTACTTTACTTTTTAGGTCAAAGTCTTTAAAACTATTATATTTTATAGGACTAACCATTAATAGGCCTGCAGTAATTATCATAATAAGTGCAGGAATTTGTATTGCTTTTCCTGAAACATCTAAATCATGCAACATCCAAATCATACCTACAACAATACCAGCAGATGCAGGACTGGGAAGTCCAATAAAGTAACGTTTATCCACTTCTTCTATCTGAACATTAAAACGTGCCAACCTTAAAGCAGCACATGCCACATAAATAAAAGCAGCCATCCAGCCGATTTTACCCCATGCAACACTGACATCTCGCATAGAGATCAAAGCCCATTGATACATAATCAATGCAGGTGCTAGCCCAAACGAAACTAAATCTGAAAGGCTGTCATATTGCTCTCCAAAAGGAGATTGGGTATTTGTCCAGCGGGCTACACGACCATCTAAGCCGTCAAGAATCATTGCAATAAAAACTGCAATAGCAGCGTTTTCAAACTGTCCATTAATACCGGCTAGAATGCCATAAAAGCCACTAAATAATGCCGCAGTAGTGACTAAATTTGGTAATAGGTAGATGCCTTTACGTCTTGATATTTCGTTGTTATCTGTCATAGGGTGACCTTACATAGGTTTTAGAAGCCTTACAATAAATTTTAAGCAAAAAAAACGGGCACAAGGCCCGCTGAATTGTGATCGCTTTAGCGATTCTTATTGTTGTTAGCACGTTCTATATTACTCCCCTGTAGCTTTCTAAAAGCTGAATACGCCAACTTATTAAGATAAATATCGATAAATGAGCATATAAATAAAATGCCACCTATAGTACTTGCCTTATTAACTGAAAAATCATACTCTGAGCCTATGCAGCATAAACCCCATAGTTTTAATCAAAACCCTGTCAGTTGCGATTCATGTAGCTTAATTAATGTTTGCCTACCCTCTGGCTTATCAAGTAAAGAACTTGAACAATTAGAAACTGCAATTGATAAAACCGTTAAAATTAAAAAGAAAGAAACGGTTTTTAATGCTAACGATAAAATAGAAGGCATCTACGCGGTAAAATCTGGTTCAATTAAAACATCGATTAGTAACCAAGATGGGCAAGAACAAGTGCTTGAATTTCACTTACCCGGAGACATGCTAGGCTTTGATGCCTTTAATACAGGCACGCATACTTGTCATGCAACAGCCCTTGAAGATACTTTTCTTTGTAAAATTCCCATTGATACTTTTGATAATTTATGTGAACACTTACCTGGTCTACGCCGAGAGCTTAGACATCAGGTAGGTAAAGAAATAGCACATAACCAAAGTTTACTCTTATCATTAGGTCAGCAACAAACAGATGAGCGCTTCGCTACCTTTTTATTAACAATGTCAGAACATTATCAATCTCGGGGTTTTTCTAGTAAAGAGTTCGTAATACCCATGTCAAGACAAGACTTATCGAATTATTTAGGCATGGCGGTTGAAACCTTGAGTAGAATTATTTCACGCATGACTGAGAGTGGTATCATCAAAATAGATCGTCGAATGGTTGTTATTTCTGATTCAGAAAAGCTCCATAGGCTTGCCCATTCTTATTGTCAAAATAGTAGTACCAATAAAAACTTGGCCTAAACTTCTATTAAAGGTAGTACTCTGCCTTAAATTCCCACACCTCAATACTTGCAAATTTTATTCAAGTAACTATTATCCCTGCCATCCTCATCCTACTAACCCATACTATTGACCACATAAGCCTATGAATTCTAAAGTATCCTCTAGCCCCGCTCCTAAAAATATTGAAACACTACAAAGTCAAGTTCGTATTGTTGGTAATTTATTAGGAGAAGTGCTTAAAGAACAAGAAGGCGAAGATGTATTAAATGCAGTTGAACATCTTAGACAAGGTTATATAAGCCTTCGCCATGAAGAAAATGACACTAAACGTCAATCATTGATGGCTTATATAGAAGGTTTAAACAGTGAAAAACTAAAACAAGTTACGCGCGCATTTAATGTTTTTTACGTCTTATCTAATATTGTAGAAGAAGATTTTTTACACACTGAACGCCGTAAAATGTATCGTTCGGGTGATAATAAACTTTGGAAAGGCTCCTTCTTAAGGACCGTACAAGAGCTTGCTGATGCAGGTATGACATCAGCAGAAACACAAAAAGTTATTAATGAACTTTGCTATACGCCTGTATTTACTGCACACCCAACCGAAGCTCGCCGTCGCACGATGATGACCTTACAACGTCGTATTTTCTTGGTAATTGATGAGCTAAATAATACGGATAAAACAAGTGAAGAGTATGATGCGGTATTAAGAAGGCTTAAAGCACAGATCCAGTTATTATGGCGTACCAGTGAGGTTCGTAACAAAAAACCTAGCGTAGAAGATGAAGTACGTTACGGCTTATTCTATTTCCACGCTAGTTTATTTGAAGCGATACCAATGATTTACCGTTACTTTGAGCGAGCAACGCGCAAGGTTTATGGACGTAACCAAATCACCATTCCTACCATCCTAAAGTTTGGATCATGGATTGGAGGTGATAGAGATGGAAATCCTTTTGTAACACCTGCTGTAACAAGAAATGCAATCCGTTTGCATATGCAAGAAGCACTTGAAGAATACAAACGTCGTATGATTCACTTACGTAGTATTTTAACCCATGACTTTGAGTTTGTTACCCCTGACTCAACCTTTTTAGAATCACTTGCTAAGGATGAATCAGAGTTAAATAAGTTAGCCTTTAAAAAACAACCTGACTTATTTGCAACTGAACCGTACCGCCGTAAATTACAATTTATGGCTTATCGAATAAAAGCCACCCTAAAAGTAGTGCAAAGCCGTATTAATGGAAAATTTTTCGCTGATTCTAAATTTTCGTATCACAATATCACTGACTTTCTTAATGACTTATACTTAATCCGCGACTCATTAATTAGCCATAATGATGAAGACATCTCAAAGCGCGAACTTAAAGACCTTATCCGCTTAGCTGAAACCTGTGGTTTTTCTCTTTACGAATTGGATGTGCGTCAAGAATCCACGGTACACACCAATACCGTCAACGAAGTGTTACAACAGTTCATTCCTGATGTGGGTTATCACAGTCTAAGTGAAGAAAAACGTATCAGCCTTCTTTCTGAGCTTATTCGTCGTGAGAGCTTACCCAAAGCCAACCCAGAGTCACTGTCGGAACAGTCTATTGAAACGATTGAACTGTTTGATACCTTGGTCGATATGCGCAAAGAAACAGGCGACAATATCTTTGGCACCTATGTCATATCTATGACACATGCTGCCAGTCATGTAATGGAAGTGATGTTTTTGGCGCGGCTTGCAGGACTTGTAGGGAAAGATGAAGAGGGTAAAGTATTCTGTAACATTCAAATTTCCCCATTATTTGAAACGATTGAAGATTTACAACACATCAGTGGCGTATTGACTGATCTGTTTGAAAATTCTGACTATATGGGTTTATTAAAAGCATCTGGTAACTTACAAGAAGTAATGCTGGGTTACTCTGACTCCTGTAAAGACGGTGGTATTTTAGCCTCGCAATGGAATTTATATAATGCGCAACGTGAGGTTATATCACTCACAGATAAATACGGTGTTGAATGTCGTATGTTCCACGGACGTGGTGGTACAGTAGGTCGTGGTGGTGGCCCTACGCATGAAGCCATTGTATCTCAACCGCCCGATACTGTGCATGGACAAATAAAGTTTACTGAGCAGGGCGAAGTCTTATCCAATAAATACGGAAATATTGAAACCGCTGTTTATGAATTAGGCGTGGGAATTACAGGTCTTCTTAAAGCCAGTCGATCCGTGGTTAAAAAACAAGGTCAATACAGTGATGACTTTCATAAAGCGATGTTTTCTATCGCAAAATACGGTGAAGAAAGTTACCGTGGTCTCACGGATCACACCGAAGGTTTCCAAGACTACTTTTATGAAAATACACCCGTCACTGAAATTGGTCAGCTAAATATTGGATCTCGACCTTCTCATCGTAAAGTAGACCGGTCAAAAGCTTCCATTCGAGCTATACCGTGGGTATTTGGTTGGGCACAGGCAAGGCACACCCTACCCGCTTGGTTTGGTATTGGGTCAGCTTTAGAAAAAATTCGTGAAGAACAAGGCGAAGAGCTACTTCGTGAAATGTATCAAAGTTGGCCTTTTTTCCGTTCACTATTAAGTAATGTTCAAATGGCTCTCTTTAAAGCGCAGATGGATACAGCAAAAGAATATGCAGGACTATGGGCTGACAAAGAGCGTTCAATGACCATCTATGCGCAAATTGCGGATGAATATTATCGAACAGTCAAGGAAGTACTAAGTATCGCCCAAATTGATACCTTAATGGCTGAAACACCCTTACTTCAATACTCACTGGAAAGGCGTGAGCCATACTTAGACCCGCTTAACCATATCCAGATTACTGTTTTGGGTAGACACCGTAAACACTTGATAACATCTAAAGAAGAATCGCCTTGGTTAGATGAATTACTGCTAACGATCAATGCCATTGCTGCTGGTATGCGTAACACGGGTTAATAAGTAAACAGTAAGTTCAAGCATAAAAAAAGCCATGATATATCATGGCTTTTTTTATGCTTGTTATCTACTTTAATAATTACCCTTTATAACGGCGTACCGTACTTGTGATTGTTCCTTTGACAGCTTTATTCTGGCAGCTATAACGATGTGAGTGCTTGCTTTTTCCACTAGGGTGTACATGCATTATCGAACGTGTGCATTTATTCGCAGGGTGACGATGTGCATGCGGGTTTTGTTTAGCCGCAACTGTACAACTATATTTATGATTGTGTTTACGACGCGTACCATTGGGGTGAGTATGTGAAATTGAGCGGGTACACTTATTCGCAGGATGTGTATGTGCACCAGTATTGCCACTAACCTTTTTATTCAAGTTATTATCAATTTTTGTAGTAACGGGGTCTTGTTGAACTTGAGAAACGCCACCACCCAAAGCAGGATCATTTTGCGTTTGAGAACATGCTGTAATAAATACAGTATTAAATAATATTGTACTCATTATAAGAAACTGTTTTGCCTTCATTGGTATTTCCCTAATTGATAATTATTAAGAAATATAAATGAAATACGCATTTAAATAAAGGCTAAATATTACTCTGTGTAACTCTAATTTCCAGACAAAAACACGAACGAAAGTGTGAGTATTTGGTTTCACGAGTATCCCGAAACAGACGTTTCACCCTAAAGTTAACCGGTTTTTTTTTGGGTACTCTGTGGAGTCAATAATTTGTGCTATCGCCGTGTTTTCTGTCTGGAATTTCGTGGGATTAAGGTATAGGTAACCTTATAGGTCTAATAAAAACGCACTAACGGTGGAACTGTTGCACGATTACCTAACATTGTTTCAATAATCAGCTTTACCTTAGCCTTTGTAGCCCCTGAAAATTGAACACCTATTCCCTCAGTGCCTCTTTCACACGACTCAGGCGCAATCCAAACAACTGAGCCTGGGATTGCTAATTTTTTATTGGTGGATTGTAGGTGCATTGAGATAATCACTTCATCACCAAATTTATATACTGATGACTGCTTTGTCGGAACAAATATTCCCCCGCCACGAATAAAAGGCATAAAACTTGAATGTAGAGCAGCATCATCTTTTAATGATAGTGGTAGAAACTCAGGTTTTTGAGTATTTTCAGCTGGAGTTATTGGTGCATTCATAAGCTTTTTATTCTTTGCTAATTATTATATTTATTATCAATCGCTATTGCGACACTGATGACTTGCTTGAAACCACAAGGTTAACATATTCTCCATAAAAATTAATGGATTAACAGACGTATGGATATATTGTTGTTGCTCTATTATTTTCTGATAAAGCACCCACTGTTGTTCTTCAGAAATTAAACTATTGATTTTATTTAAGTTTTCATCTTGTTCTTTTATTGTAACCGTATTATTAGCAACTTTCATTACAGCTTCTTTAATAAATGATTGAAGCCAACTAGCTTGCCATTTAAGTAAAGCCGCGTGGTCCAACTTTTCCCATTTCTTAGCTATTTCAGTAATTGATTTATGTTCTAAGATAAGTTGCAAGATATCATCGGCTAACTCATTACGTTGCTTAAAATCATCTTTATTGATGTCAAGCGCTAACAAAGGACGACCGTAACTCATATCCAACAGCTCTGTTGCAAATTCAAGTTGTGGGGCTTGTGTGTTTAACCATTTAAGTGCTTGAATTGACGTAGGCATTGGTAACGCTATTAACTGACAACGGCTCTTAATGGTAGGTAACAATCGACTTAAGTGGGTTGCCAATAAAATAATAATCGTATTTTCTGCTGGCTCTTCTAATGACTTTAACAAGCTATTGGCAGCATTTAGATTCATCGCTTCTACAGGGTGTAACAATATTACGCGGTACGCTTCGAAACTTCGACTCAGGGTAATAAATTTTGATAGACCACGAATTTGATCAACACTAATCTGCTTTTTATCTTCTGCAACTATAATCTCTTTATAGTCAGGGTTAGCCCCAGACTCATAGGTCTTGCAAGCATTACATTGATCACATGAGATATTACTTTTAGGATGAAGACAAAGTAAGGACTTTACGATCTTATGTGCAAATTCTATTTTTCCGATACCTTCAGCGCCTGTAATTAAAAGCGCATGTGGAAGGTGGTTCCGTAAACGGGCTTCGCTAAATTTATCCCATGTCTTTTGATGCCAAGGAAACTCTATATTTGAATCCAGCATTAAAACCTCTCTATCTTAGGTGATGAGATTATTAAGTATTCCATCAATTTGTTGTTGGACAACGTTGAGTTCATATTGTGCATGAATAATATAATAACGATTCGGCTCAGATTCTGCCATATTTAGATATTGGCTTCGAACACGATTGAAAAAATCAATGTGCTGCTGTTCAAAACGATCGGTCTCCCCCCTACTTTGCGCACGTGAAAGACCAATTTCAGCGTCAAGATCAAATAAAAAAGTAGCATCAGGGCGTAAGTTTTCTTGTACTAGACTTTCTAATAATTGGATTTTTTTTGTATCAATCCCTCTACCTGCGCCTTGGTAGGCGTAGCTTGCATCGGTAAAGCGGTCACACAGTACCCATTTACCTTCATTTAATGCAGGTAAAATCACTCTTCGTACATGCTCAGCGCGTGCCGCAAACATCAGTAAAAGCTCAGTATCATGATGCATTTCAGGAAGGTCTTTGGAAATTAATAAAGCTCTTATTGACTCACCTAGTGTTGTACCACCAGGCTCACGCGTTAAAACAAACTCTTGCCCGGATGCTTTAATTTTTTCAGCAATATAATCAATATTAGTGGTTTTCCCCGCACCCTCTACACCTTCAAAAGTAATAAAAAATCCACTTTGCTTATTTGTTTCTATAGCATCAGTGACTGTCATTACTTATCCCCTTGATAGCGGCTTGCTTTACCTTTTAATAAATATTTTATTACTGCTTTTTTATGCTCGGCATAGGTTTTCGAAAAATAGGATCTACCATTATTACCCTTTGCTACAAAAAACAAAATATCACCTTCAGCAGGGTTAAAAACTGCTTTGATAGATGCTGCGCTGGGTGTTGAAATTGGCGTAGGGGTTAAACCATGACGTGTATAAGTATTATAAGATGTATCTTTTTTTAGATCTTTTTTACGAATATTACCTTTATAATCATCGCCCATGCCATAAATCACAGTAGGATCAGTTTGTAGCATCATATCTTTTTCTAAACGGTTGATAAAAACGCGTGCTACTTTTCCACGATCATCCGGGTGACCTGTTTCTTTTTCAATGATTGAAGCTAAGATCAAAGCATCGTAAGGGGTATTGATTCCCTTGAAAGGTTTACGACTCTTCCATTGCTTATCTAATAATTTAACCATAGCATTATGACTGCGCTGCAATAATTGCATATCTGTCGTGCCACGAGGATAACTAAACGTATCAGGATAGAACCAGCCTTCAGGCTTAAAGTCTTTATACTTTGTTTTTAACTTGACCATGATATTTTTATAATCATCATCGTTCAGTGTTTGTTTTAGATTTTTATCTGCTTTGATCAGTTTAACCAAGCTTTTAAAGCTTGAGCCTTCAGGTAAGCGAGTTTGATACTGAAGGGTTTTTCCTTGGGTAAAGAGGGTTAAAACCTCTTCCATGGTTAGGCCTTTTTTAAGACTGTATTCACCCGCTTTTATGTTTGATTCTTGCTTATTAATTTTTGCCAACAGCTTAAAAAGAGTTGCTGAAGGTATTATTTTTTTCGCCTCTAATTGCTTAGAAACTTTTGAAATATTACTTCCTTTAACAATTTCAAAACTCTGAACATTATTAGGCACGGTTGCCTGCTTAAAAGCAGTGAATTTTTCGTTAGCAAAAAAAGCTGCTGCACCTAATACCAATAAGAATACTGGTAATAAAACCTTGAATAAAAATTTCATTCAAAAACCTATTAGCACTGAACTAAATCAGATTTTTTTAAAAATCAGTGTGCCGTTAGTACCGCCAAAACCAAATGAATTGCTCATGGCAACCTCAATTTTTGCATCACGTGCTGTATTAGCCACATAATCAAGGTCACAGTCTGGATCTTGGTTATCGATATTAATGGTTGGTGGTAAAACTTGATCTCGAATAGCCAGTACACTAAAAACAGCTTCAATGCCACCTGCTGCACCGAGCAAATGCCCTGTCATTGATTTGGTTGAGCTCACTGCTACTTTATAAGCATGATCGCCAAGAGCCCGTTTAATAGCGACTGTTTCAGCAATATCACCTGCAGGTGTTGACGTACCATGTGCATTAACATAGTCAATATCTTCAGCATTTAAACCTGCATCATTAAGCGCGTGATTAATACAACGTGCTGCACCTTCACCATCGGTTGAAGGCGATGTCATGTGATAGGCATCACTGCTCATGCCGAAGCCAACTAATTCACAGTAGATTTCTGCGCCACGTGCTTTTGCTGCTTCGTATTCTTCAAGTACCAAAATACCAGCACCATCGCCTAAGACAAAACCATCACGATCTTTATCCCACGGGCGACTTGCGGCTGCAGGATCATCATTTCGAGTAGAAAGTGCACGCATCGCGGCAAAGCCGCCAATACCTAATGGGGTAGAACACATTTCTGCACCACCGCCAAGCATAATATCGGCATCACCATAGCTAATCATTCTAGCTGCGTCACCAATACTATGAGTTGCTGTTGCACAGGCTGATACAGGAGACATATTATGCCCTTTTAAGCCCAGCATAATCGACACATTACCCGCGACCATATTAACTATTGCGCTGGGCACAAAGAATGGAGATATTTTGCGCGGGCCTTTTTCTAAAAATATCTTTGTATTTTTCTCTATCGTACCAATACCACCAATACCAGAACCAATAATGGCACCAAACCTTGGTGCGTTTTCTTCTGTAACGACTATGCCGGAGTCTTTTAATGCATCCGTTGCGGCACCAACACCATAGTGAATAAAAGGATCCATCTTTCGTTGGTCTTTACGCGAAATATACTTTTCAGCATCAAAGTCTTTTACGTTTCCTGCAATCTGCACAGAAAACTCACTGGTATCAAATAAATCCGCGGGCACTTTAGCAATACCGCTGTTACCTTCAGTGATATTTTTCCATGCTTTATCTATCGTTGATCCAACAGGAGAAACGATTCCAAGACCTGTAACTACTACGCGACGTTTAGACACCTAGACTTCCTTTTTCAGAGTAGATCTTTGTTTCGAAGGATATTACGAAGGAAAACATAACTAATTTCCACTCATCATTCCTACGTGCAAAGGCCTTCATTTAAATAAAAAAACCGCAGTACCGTTATAACTTATAGCATTAGATATGCTCAAGTAATAACAGCCTGCGGTTATCAGACCACTTATTAGGCTAAAAATTAACCTTGATTGGATTTTATATAATCAACAGCGAGCTGAACCGTTGTGATTTTTTCAGCTTCTTCATCAGGAATCTCCGTTCCAAACTCTTCTTCTAATGCCATTACTAACTCAACAGTATCTAGTGAGTCCGCGCCTAGGTCATCAATAAAAGAAGATGTGGTTGTCACTTCTGACTCTTCAACACCTAATTGCTCTACAACGACACTTTTAACGCGTGCTTCAATATCACTCATGATAATTTGTTCCTTTTTTAATAAATCTAAATAAATTGGTATAAATAACCGATAAACGGTTAAATAATGATGGGGCTATTGTAGAGAAAATAAAGGCGCTACACAAATAAATAAGCTGATTATTTTAGGAGAGCATTTATCCTAAGTGTATACACTGAAGGGTTGTGCCCCTTCATTAAGGCCTCTTGATTAATCAAGAGGACTCCTAAGCCATGTACATACCACCATTAACATGCAACGTCTCACCTGAAATATAGGAGCTCATATCCGATGCTAAAAACAACACTGCATTGGCAATATCTTCTGGTTGTCCCAACGCTTTAAGCGGAATATTATCGAGTAGTTTACTGCGTTGTTCATCCGGTAATTCTTTCGTCATATCGGTATCAATAAAACCGGGAGCAACGACGTTTACCGTTATACCCCGCGACCCTATCTCTTGGGCTAATGATTTTGAGAAGCCAACAACTCCAGCTTTTGCCGCAGAATAGTTCGCTTGCCCTGCATTTCCTGTAGAGCCTACGACCGATGAAATCGAAATTATGCGACCCTTACGTGCCTTCATCATGCCTCTTAAACACGCTTTGCTCAGCCTAAAAACAGATGTTAGATTGGTTGACATAATATCATCCCATTCTTCTTCTTTCATTCTTAGCATCAAGTTATCGCGAGTAATCCCTGCATTATTTACTAGCGTCGTTATAACGCCAAAGTCTTTAGTGACTGCGCTAATAAGTTCGCTAATAGAATCAGGGTTAGTCACGTTTAAAACCATACCCGTACCTGAGATACCTTCAGTTTTAAAGTAATCACTTATCGCCTGCGCACCATTTTCTGAGGTAGCCGTTCCAATTACAGTAGCACCTGCTTTACCTAATGATTCTGCAATAGCACGACCTATTCCACGGCTTGCGCCTGTTACTAATGTTATTTGCCCTTCTAAATTTATCATCTAAAATCCCTTAATTTATGCTGTACACATTTCTAATGCTTTATCGAGTGATACTAAGTCACTAATACAAATATTACCGAGTTTACGATTAATACGACGATTTAATCCAAATAAAATTTTACCTGGGCCAAATTCAATGATCGTATCTGCGCTGTGGTTTGCCTCTAAACTATTGATTGTATCTACCCAAAGCACAGGTTTGTGCAACTGGTTAGCGAGCGCGCTACGTTTATCATCAGCACTTTTATATGAGGTTGCTCCTACATTTTGTAGCACGGGGTATTGAGGCTCTACAAACGAAGTCATCATCAAAGACTCATTAAGTTTATCCGCCGCAGGCTTCATCAAACTACAATGAGAAGGCACACTCACAGGTAGTGGTATTGCGCGTTTAGCGCCAGCTTCTGTTAATATTTTAATCGCTGTTTCAACCATACTTTTATCACCCGCTATTACTACTTGACCAGGAGAGTTAAAATTAACCGCTTCGACAATACCCTTCTCTTCTTTTGCTCCCCCGCTTTTACCACTAAGGTCAGCACAAATTTTTATAATTTCATCATCATCTAAACCTAAAATAGCTGCCATACCACCGCTTCCTTCTGGAACAGCTTGTTGCATTAGCAAAGCTCTTTGCGCAACAAGTTTGACTGCATCCTTGTAGTCCAGTGAACCACTCGCCACTAACGCTGAGTATTCCCCAAGGCTATGACCTGCCATAGCAATAGGCATACAACCACCTTTAGCCAGCCAAATTCGCCAAACAGCAACACCTGCAGCTAACATGATGGGTTGAGTATTGATTGTTTTATTGAGATCAGTTGACTCTTCAGCAGTGACCATATCCCATAAATCTTTATTGAGAACATCAGATGCTTCTTCAAAGGTATCCTTAACCTCACAAAATTCGTTGGATAACTCAGCCAACATCCCAAGTGATTGTGAACCCTGCCCGGGAAATACTGCTGCAAACCGCATAATACTTTTCCTTGTCTTAATCAAAATCGCCCATATCATATTAGTTCTTATGGGATTTAGCGAGCTTCCCATTTGAAAGTTTTCCTAATGGTGTACCCCGATTATATTGCTGTCTTTTTACCTAAACAGTATCAAAATACTAACAATCACTCCATTTGACTAAGCTTGCAAAATCATATCACCAAGTTTTATTGGTAATGTTGTATCAGAAATAACTTGTTAATTCAGATAAGTAATGGATAATACGGCGTCTTCAAGAGGAAAGTAGTAAATAGCATGGCAAAAGAAGAAAGTATAGAAATGGAAGGTACAGTGGTTGAAACATTACCCAATACAACCTTCAAAGTTGAATTAGAGAATGGACATGTTGTAAATGCCCATATATCAGGTCGTATGCGTAAAAATTATATTCGTATACTCACGGGCGACCAAGTTACTGTTCAGTTAACCCCTTATGATTTGACTAAAGGCCGAATTACTTATCGCAGTAAATAAGTATTTATCTGACATAAACTAACAAACAAAAAAAGGCGATGCATCTAGCATCGCCTTTTTTATAGCTTGAAATAACTAAATTAGCTCTTCAAAGCTTCTTGAAGCTTCTTTAAACCTGCGAAATCACCCTTACCAGCAAGTGTTGCTTGTTCATTCCACGAATCCATCGCTTCTTTATTATTATTTAAACGGGCGCCTGATGCTTCTAGCATATCTCTTAAGATATCATCATCCATCGCAGCAAGTTTAGTGTAACTGGTTATTCCTAGCTCGCTTAGTGTAGCGGCCATACTTGGACCAATTCCAGAGAGCTTGGTTAAGTCATCTCCGCTTGGGTTGTTTAACTTTATGTCTTTCTTTAAGGTTATCTTTTTGCCCCCTGATTTTTTAGAGGGTGTTTTTTTAACCGTTTGTGTACTTGCTGTTTTTGTTGTGGCCGTCGTTGTTTTGCTTACTGATGGTGCTTTCTTTGTAGCCGGCTTCTTAGCCGAACTTGTTTCTTTTTTGGCCGTCACTTTATTTGTACTTGAAGGTGGCTTTGTTGCTGTAGAGGCTTTAACTGGTGTGTTTTTCTTAGCTGGTGCACTTTTCTTAGCTGGTGCACTTTTCTTAGCTGATGCGGCTTTCTTGGCCGGCGTATTGTTCACAGATGCTTTTTTGCTTGAAGTGCTGCCTTTAGTCTTAGCTGATGAAGCTTTATTTGCTGTTGTAGTTGTAGCTGTACTTGAAGCTGCTGCTTTCGATTTTAAAGAAGATGATTTTGAAGCCGCAGAAGGTGATTTTCCCGAACTTTTTTCAGTAGTAACGGACTTTGACATCAACGATGCTGCACTCGATGAACTATCGGACAGTGTCGCTTTTAGTGATTTGATTTCTTCATTTCTTGTTTTTAGCTCTCTTTCGTAGGCACTACAGTCATCTAAACCATTCCCCCCTTTATTTCCAAAAAAGGTGACATAAATCCACTCAGCCAACCAACCAAATAAAACCCCTAAAATAAACGTACCCATATCCATCTTGTACTCCCTTAAATTAATTAATCATTGTCTATGCTGGTATTTTCACATAAGTATCATTGTTACAGCAACGACTTATAAGAATTTGAAGCAAACTGCTTACAATTTATGCAGTTTATAAAACGACTGGTACAATTTTGTCGAAGAACTCCACCAAGTGACTTGTTGAGCTGCTTTTGTGGTGACTAGTCATTAGTCTCTTTATCGTATCATTTCTTTCGTTAAATAAATAATAAAACTAACAAGAGCAAGAGATATATCATGGAACACCTAAGCACCCTTATTATTAGTGCATTACTAGCTGGACTGATTGTATTTTTCCCCACTACTGATGAAGTAGCTAGAAAAAACAAACAATTTACCCAAAATAGCAAAACTATTATCCAGCCAACAGTTAGTTCTGCATTGATTATTTCATGGTTTAATGAAACCTCTCCTGATACAACTGAGCACATGACACTATCAAGTGCTGAAAGTTTTGGTGACCTAAAGTCACTAAATATAAAGGTAGCTAATGAGCAACTTATTTTGGATATGCCAGAAGCAGTTTTTGATACATCAGAGCAAGAGGATAGAATTGTACTAAAAACACCTAACTACTGGGAAATAGTGTATTCAATTGAATCAAAGCAGGGCAAAAGACTTTATCGTCCACTAAATAAAGAAAAATCATGTGACAACACAACAGCCCCATGTGGTCACTACCAAATATCAGCACAAGCGCTTAAGGATATTGGCTGTAACACAGATCAGTGTAAAATGGATCGTGAAAGCTATAAGCAGTCTTTAACAATGAGTCAGGCATTAGAGAAAATAAATCTAGGTCGTTTAGCCAATAAAGGCTACAGCCATTTGCCTGATTACCAAAAGTATTTAATCCACCAGCAAGGCGCCACAGGTATCCGTAATATTTTAGATGCACAAGACGGCAGACATACATTTTCAAAGCGTTTAATGAAGAATATAGCAAATAATTCTCCTTATTCTTATAAGACACTTAACCATTATGGAAGCCAGCTGGCGGCTGTTAAGTTTCTTAATTACTGGAAAAATAAGTGGGAAGCTGAAATTGAAATGATTTTTGCCGAGCAATATAAAGAGCAAATAGCACTTAGAAAGTATCTACAAGTTGCTTCTAACATTAGATTTTAGAAAACTTGACCACTTAATTCTACTCCTTTTAAGCCACCAATATTCTTTGACTTACTACATACTCTTTATCAATAGCTTTAACATCTTGATATGTTTCTGATGCAAGTTGACTGGATAATCGTTTCCAAGCTGGTTCATTGCTTGGTAATATGCTGATAGTGGTTAAATAGGGAGTAACTGCGTGTTTTTTTTAATTGAGGCAGCACTTTGATTGGTTAAAAGTGCTCGTCTAAACTGTAGAAAGACTATATTGTGCTTGCTTTACGATTGTTGAACTCGTTGATTCAACTCATATTGCCAGGAGGTTTCCTTAGAACTTTATTACTTGCTTTGTTTTAGTTTTTCAATCACCCCTTTAGTTACCTTGCCAATAGTCATGCCTTTGTACATCAAAATATGGGTGACTCTTACATCATCAATATACTTTTTCAAATAAGGTATTGCCTCAACTTTTTTACATTCCTTTAAGCTATGTATTCTTGAAACCAGTTCATTTTTTTCATCAACCATTAGATAATTTTCAATATCTACCCCGCTTATCCTATTGACTTCTTTACAATTATCCACAGATTCACATCCCCCTAAAAATAAAAAAAAACATAATAATACTCTAACTATCATTTTAAGTTTTCCGCTTTTATTGTTGTAACTTTTTCTACTCCACTTAAGTCAAGCTTATTTAAGAGCTTTAATTTTTTACTTAAAGCTTCTGGAGCTGTGGCATATAGTATATCAAAATAATCAGCTTTTCTTAATCCTCTCATTGCAGTTGTCGTACATTGATTCACTAGTAAATTATAATTACCTGGCTTTTTTTCTAAGCCATTAAAATATTTTTCTAGTTCTTTTCTTTTTTCTTTTGATCCTTCTAATGAAAATACTTCTAATGTATCTCCTGAATATTTTTTATTAAAATCAACTAAGTTATCAATATGTAAATTACCTTTACTTGACCAAAGTTCACTTTCGTCATAAAACCCATTTCCATTAGTATCGGAAGGATAGTATCCATAAACTTTGTTATCAATTCTAACCGCTGTATGACCAACATCTTTACCACTACCTTTATGCCATACAAGAACTTCTACTTTTTTTGGTTGTATCTCTATATCACCCTTACTAGCATTAAGAGCTAAATTACTCACTTTATTCGAAAGCTTTTTAATTCCCTGCTTGTCATTAGATGATGTCAACAATGACTGAAAATAATCGTTAGAAGAAACTGATTTCGCTGTTTTTATATTATTGTTCAAGGTACGAGTAACACTCACACTGACATGAACTGTTCCTGATTCATTGATTCCTGACGCCATAATAATTTACCCTTAAACTTTATGAGGTCTTGGGAAGTAAGCCTGTTAATTAATCAAGTTAACTTACAAAAACCATATTTCAAAAAAGAAGAAGGGACGTTTGAACGCCCCTTCTCTATTGTGGCTAAGTACGATTTATTCTAACCATTATACTCATAAGTCCTTTCACCCTCGGCATGCATATCAGTCCTTTTTTTATCAGCATCAGCATCTTCAAAGGCTCCATCTTCGGTCATAACTTGAATATCGTTAATATGATCACCTGATCTAAAAACATGTCCGTCATTAGTTGCAGCATCAACCGCTTCACCATCTTTTGTGACGTTACCGATTTTCACCTGATTATTGGCAATACCTGAAACTTTAACCGCATCATCACCTGTAGTAATTGTTAAGGTATCTGTTACTGTTTTATTACCGTTTTTATAAGGGGTCGTACCCACTGTGATTTTTACGTCTTCTGAACCATTAACACCAGGTAGAACAAAGGTAGACGTGTTTTTGAAATCAAAGTCTTTGGTGGTTCCATCTTTTTTCTGAGAGTTTAAATCTACATGTGGGTCACCCCACACTTTAAACTTTTCACCGGTACTTAGTTGTGTGACTTCCCATGCCTGACCTTTGCCCATCATTTTAATTTCATAGTCAGCTTTTCCATTTTTATCAGCATCAATTCTGATGGTCTTTGCACCTTGATTAACACTTATTGCACTGTCTTCTTTAGGCGGTGTTTCTGGTGTCGTATTAGGTGGTGTTGTACCTGAACTTTGACCAATTAACTTTTCTGCCAAACCTTCAGCAGCAATCATAGCGTCAGCCGCCTTAGTCTGCTTTGGATCAGCTGCAAGTTTATTACCTAGTTTATCAGCTAAATTACTTACCTCAATTGCAAGCTTTCTGATTTCTGTTGGGCTTTTACCTGCTGCTATCGCTCTTTGAAGCTTATCATCCGCCGCTTCTAATTTTTCATAATCAGCTTTAATGTCATCAGGCATCTTGCCAACGTAGGCATGGCGAGATTCATTGATTTTGTCATTGAGTTTATCGGCTGTTTCTTTTATTGCTGCCATATCGGCGATGCTAGACTTCACTTCACCCAATAGCTTTTCAGCGGATGCTTCTGCTTTACCTAATAACTTAGCCATCTTTGAGTCCGCAGGAAATTTATTACCCAACTTATCCAAAGCATTGCTGAGTTTTTCTGTTAATGCTTTTATCTTTTCAAGGTTTTGAGGTTTTTCATTAAGTGCTCTTTGCAACTGATCGTCTAAGCTCTCAATATTATTAAGCGCCTTAATTATTTTAGGGTCATTTCCTGTATAAGCGTGTTTTGCTTCGTTTATTAAGTCATTTAGAGTGTTGGCGGTGCTTTCAAAGCGCGGAGTTTGTTGGTTGCCAGTAGTTGAACCTGTGGATGAACCTGTGTTGCCTGTACTCGTTGAGCCACCAGTACCATTAGTACTATCGCTTCCATTTGTGCCACCAGTACTTGGTGTTTGAGGAGTTGAAGAAGATCCTTTATCAAACTCAGCAACTCTTCTACTAGAAACTTTTTTCATTCGTTTAAGGTGCGCCATTTCCTTATCGTATGCAATACCAGCTGAATCATCAAATCTAATACGAAGTCCAGAAAACCTTAGTTTTGGCTCAGGACGACCTCTTACCTTCATTTGATCCATCCTGTCATCAATTTCTCTATCAATTTTATTCCAAGATTCTTTACCAGAGTTATTGGCCAAGGCCTTATCCATCATTCCTTGTATTTCTTTACCATTAGGTTGATGTTGAGAAGGCCTAGGAAAACATCCTCTACTTATATGATTACCAAGACACTTCCAAGGGGATGGCTTTATGTTATGAAAACAAGTTTGAGGATGTGCACCCTTATGATGAAATGAGTCATGAATGGCTTTGCCGATAGGACTCTTATGATGGTGACAATGAGTGTGATGGTGAAAAACTTTGCTTAAAAATACCATGTCTATTAACTCCAGTGATTGAATAATAAAAAAACTCTAATTTTTAGAAGCTGATTTCATTGCTTGCTCTGATACAGAGTTGAGAAGTGAAAATAATGCAGTCTGTTGTGGCTTGCCGCCGAAGACCTTCGCAAAAATTCCGCCTAACCCACCCATGCCACCCAGTAAGCCACCTATTGCACTTTTGATACTACCACCTTCTAAAAGGCCTCCTATTGCACCACCTATCGGTCCACCTAATGCTGATCCTATCGCGCTTAAAAAACTCATCTTTCTTCTCCATAATTATTAGTGTTAAATATGTCTTGTTTCCAAGATAGAACTAGATTACCAAGAGAAAAAAGAAAAAGGTATAAGACTCATGGCCTAAGACTAAAGTAGTATATTAATAAAACTAATTATGATTTTTTTTATTTTTTAGAGCGAAAACAGTACTGGCGCTATACTAGAAGACATTTTTGGCTTTTTTATAATTTATGTAATTAGTATTATTTATATAAAAGAATGATTTTACAAAATTAAAAAAGGGAAAATGTAGTAAAAACACCCATTTTATTGATTGCGAGAAACTCTACCAGTGAGGTGTACCCCATCCTTAGGACAGTTTTAGTCTCAACTTAAGAACTATTTTCTGTTTATAATTACTACATGAGGAAACAGAAAATGAGTAAAAAACGAAGAAACCATTCACCCGAATTTAAAGCAAAAATAGCCCTTGCTGCTATCAAGGGAGATCAAAGCCTTGCCGAAATAGCACAGCGCTATAATCTTGCCCATAATCAGATCAGTATCGTTATTCCTTTCATAAGAAAATGTACCAATAACAGATAAGGATGCTTTAAGTGTTGCAGCATCAATATTTTTATAATCACAATACCCTAATTTTACTTGATTAATAAAGTTAGCGGCAGACTGATAGTCGGCACTAGTGTTAGCTTGTGTCATATATTTTGATAAAAATTTAACATTATCAGAAATTATTTTTTTTGTATTAGTACCTGTAACAATGGACTGATCAGCATTGCTACCAAATGATACAAAGCTCAGTAAGGCTAGGATCAAAACTATTATTTTAGTTGTTTTAAAAACCATCAATATCGCCAATAAGTCACAGGAGATTTCTTTATCGTAATTTTATAAAAGGATTTAAACATCAATTTAAAAAATGACTTAAAAAAACAAAAACTTTCTTTACAAATTTATTAAAAATATAACCTGCAATAAACCCTACAGATGCTCCTACTAAAATGGGCTTTAACAACAACGATAGAGGAGTAAAATCTAGACCATTACCGATAGTAAGCTGTAAAATCAAAGCTAAAAGTATTCCTAGAAAAGCGCCAAACAAGCCACTTAATATTTTTATAAAAATATTCATACGACCTATTTTAGGCTTTTAAATAATTTTATAGAAACAAAAGTGAGAATAACAACCACTGCCAAATAAATAATCAGCTTAAATATAAAATAGTTTGGATTAACAACAGTTCCAACAATCAGGCCTTCGGCAATAAAATAAATTGAAGGCAGTGTTCCTAGTAATAATAATATTGATACAAGAAAAGCAATATACTTCGCAATTAGTTTAAGCACTTTTTAATTATTGCTTTTAGTTTTGTTTAGAAAAGATTCACCTCTACATATTAACGAAGGACTATTAACCGTAGCTTTTACAGCGGTTGAAATTAAATTTTTCCATTTTAATGCATACTGACCAACATTTAACACTTTATCTGCCCAGATAACGGCAACCATTCCAGGCATGGGTATTGCTGGTTCATCAAAAGGTACTTGAAATTTAACTTCGCTCACCGAAGCCAGACCATACTTAGACCACTCTCGAACAGAGTTACCGCTTTTATCTACCTCAGTACATTTAATACCTATACTTACATTGCCAGATATTTCAAAGTTAAAATAAGCGATTCGATCGACTAGATCATTCCCATTAGGCGCTCTTTCTAAGTGAGGTGTTTTTCCACTATATTTTCCATTGCTTATAGTTACCTTAAAACCATCCCATTCACCTTTGATATGAGAATCATTATTGTGAACATTAGAAGCTACTTGGCTTTGGGTATTAGCTAGGCTTTTTACATGGGGTAATTTTTTTAATAAGCTTGTAGAACTAGCTGTGTGCAAGGATTTAAAATTATTTCTCTCGGTAGGTAGTCTTTTTTTAGGCAAAAGCGAGGCAGTTGTACTTACTGTTTGGGTGTTGTTTATGCTTGTAGCCATTTTTATTAAGCCTCTAAAATATGCATTGCTTGTATACGGCTGGTCACACCGAGGGCTTTAAAAATAGCGCCACAATGTGTTTTTGTCGTGCCGATAGAGATATCTAGGTCGCGGGAGATTTCTTTATTGCACTTCCCTGCTCTTAAAAGCTCTAACACTTCTTTTTGTCTTGGGGTTAAATGACTAAAGCGTTCGTCTATTTTGCTATTAAAGCCTTGGTTGAATTTTTCACCTTGAATACCGCGTAAAAAAGATTCACGAATCTCATTGGCGTTGCTTTCTAAGGATACAAAAATACTGGCTTTTATCCTGTTTAAAGTAGCTAGCTTGAAAGACTGTGGGGCAATAACAAAAACTTTTGAAGATTTTTTCGTCTCCTCTAGTCCTGCAACGAGGTTAATATCCGCAGTATCGCTTAATATTAATATGGCTACATCGTAGTTGAAGGGTTTATCTTTTTTATCAGATAAAGTGTTGTCGGATGCAGAGTCATCAGACAAAGACGCTTCGTATAAAGAGATAGGTACTGTTTCAAGATTAACACTGGGGTTAATGCCTTTTACGATTTGAGTAAAGGCAGTTACCATGATTTCACTGTTACAGACAAACAGTACGCTTTTTAATTGTTGACCAATAAGGCATGAATCACCGGTTAGTTTGGCGAGTTTATTGGATTGGGTCATCAGGGATGACAGAGTTTGTTTAGTGTTTAGTAAAGAAGAAATTAGAGTGCTTGATTTATTGGGCATTTTTTCTTCCTTTTTTTATTTTGTGTGGGTATGAAAAAGCCAACCTCGTGGAGGTTGGCTTTTTTTGGCTAGCTTACTGTGCTCGACCCATTTGTGCTATGTTGTTTGCTGTAGCTTTTAGTGCATCAATACCAGCTTTTTGGGCGCTGTGTTGCGCTTTTAAAGTTTGCATCTTTGTATTGAACTCAGTGGTTGCAACATTAACTGCTGTGGTAGTTGCAAGTGCATCCGCATTAGCGTCTTTCATTTGTTGAACCATAGGATTGACTACAGGATTAGCTTCTGACATTTTAAACTCCTTATATATAAGTTAATTAATCTACATTTTGTACAATGCTACTATGCACGTCTTATATACATTATGTATATAAGACTTAAGTCGTAGATTTGTATAATTACTCCCCATAAATCAGTAAAAATATTACTCTACCCAGCTCATGTAAGCCGCTGGCCCCAACACGTGGTAGCTACTTCCCCTAAGAGGAAAAATAGTGGTAAGATCAAAAACATAAGACTTCTTTAAGCTTATATTCCAAAAGGTAATATTTTTAGCACTTCTACCAGCATGCCAAATACTACGACCAGAACCGCTAAAGCTTAAAAAAGCAATGTACTTACCGTCTGGTGACCAAATAGGCGTCTGTATAGTAGTTCCATTTCCACTTATCAGTTCTTGAAAGTGACTTAAAGCATGATTACTATCGATATTCATCATCCATACTCTACCTGACATTGTAAAAATTAGTCTGTCACCTAAAAGATTAACACTAAGGAAAGAAACATTCTGGTTGAGTACCCCTCCATCAATGCGTGTAAGATTTTCGAAGTCTTTGCTTGTAATAAAAATGCCTTTACTCTCATCATTAAGAGCACTGGATGACACTAACAAACGCCCATCAGGAAGCCACTCTGGACTTTCATATCCCCTATAACTAGAGAGTTCTTCACCTGTATTTATATCAAAAACTTTGACTATGTATTTTATCAAATACGTTCCACTATCTGTTCCATTATTGACTTCAATGGCAATTTTACTTTTGTCAGGTGAAATTTTAGCTACTAGAAGCACTCCTGGACCTTGAAAAAGTGTAGAACTACAGGGTACTACTACCTGAGCTGATGACAGACCTTTTTCATTGATGATTTTTATACGGCTGTGTTGATATCCGTCACTACCACATGGCTCTGCATAAGTTATGGTATTGCGATCATGTGCATAAGGGTTAATACCCTCAATCTGAGAGGTAAGAAACCTATGCGTTTTTACTTGACCTTTATTGAAGTCAATCTTATAAGTTCCATGAGGATCGTGCACCTCACCTTCTACATTTAGTACTATTAAACCATTAATATCGCTAGGAAGACCAGTTGATGTCTTGCTATCTCCTGAACTTGGCTCACCATCACCACCACTTCCACAAGCTGTTAATAACAGTAATATCGAGATAAAAATTAATCTTGATCGTAGTTTGCTAATCATTTCATTCCTTTTTTCGAATGTGGATTAAGTAATATTTTTTTGCAAAAAACAAAGAGTAGCCTAGTATGCTGGAATTCCGTCTTCAGTTTTCCTGTCTTCTTCCTCTTCCGCAATTTCTGCCATTAATTCTTTTAGACCTTGATTTCCCTTACTCATAGCATTCTTTGTCATAGAACTTCCTTGTATCATTGAAGTAACAACGCTCATACTCAAAAGATTAGCTATAGCCTCTTGGGATGCCTGGTCTATTTCAGAGGATGCATCATTATTTGTATTTTGAGTTGTGTTAACCTCTTTTCTTTGTGGGGCATCTACGGTGAACGGGGGTGTAACACCTGTGCTGTTGTTTACGACTGTCATAATATTACTCCTAGAGATAATTATTCAAAATTATCTCATTTAGACTTCAAAATATATAGCGCTACTCTACACCATGATAGGTTTATTTAATATACTACTTAAGTCTGATTTGTACAAATTCAAAGGGGTCAGATACTGTCTTGAAAATCAAGTAAAATACACCTTAGCCTAATCTTGTTTTAATAACAGAAATTGCCACTTCATAGCCAATTGTAATCTAAGGTTGATAATTCACATCAAATGCTTT
>JAZGFW010000293.1:0-2077 GCA_036479895.1 Cocleimonas sp.
CCTTCTGCACACCACTCATTTGCTGAAAAGCATTATCATCAAAAGGTAAATAGGTGGAAAGCGCCATGATGCCTGCTAACTTTTGCGGGTAGCGCAACCCCGCATGCAAAGCAATCACACCACCTTGCGAAAAGCCCGCTAGGATTATTTTATCAGCAGGGCTGCCATTCTTAACTTCTTGATCAATCATGGCATTGATTTGTATAACTGTATTTAAAATATCAGCCTCATCAGCTGTTTTGCCTCTATCCAATGAGAGTAAGTCATACCATGCACGCATTTGCATACCGTTGTTTACTGTAACGGCCCTAACCGATGCATGCGGAAAAACAAATTTTATACGAAGACTTTTAGGTAGTTTTAGCTCTGGTACGAGTGATACAAAGTCGTGACCATCAGCCCCTAAACCATGTAACCAGATAATAGTGTATTCGGGATGATCTGCGGTTAAAACCGTTTCAAAAGGGAGTAAACTCATAGATAGTTTGTATACTTAATGGTGACCCACAGAAGACCTTGCTCGTCCCCTTTTTATGATATTTAGGGCACGGCTAGCACTGATCAGACCATCACCAAACTCTTGGTCTCGTCCGGGTTTGCCTAAATCTAAGGCAGTTTCAATAAGCGTTTTAGAAATTGCATCTCCTCTATTTTGAGACAATAGAAGTGCGACAACTCCCGTAACATGCGCGGTAGAGATTGATGTGCCCGAGGCTAGCTCGTACTTATCACCAGGAGCTAATGTTAGAACATTGACACCAGGCGCTGCAATATCAACAAAAGAGCCTCGGTTTGCCATTTGATAGAGCTTTTTATTTTTATCCGTTGCTGTAGCCACTAATACACCAGGGATCAAAGCGGGGTAAATCGTACTTCCCCAGTGACCACCATTGCCTGCAGCTGCTACCACGACGATTCCTTTATCAATCGCTTTTGTGACAACTTTTTCTAGTAGAGAATCTCGTCCACCTGTAAAACTTAAGTTGATAATGTCAGCTTTATACTGAATACAGCTATCCACTGCTTTTGCAATATCTGATGATGAACCTTGTAAACGATGTGGCGCTTTCTTTGAGTAGCCAAACGCACCTACTGATAGTAAATGTGCTCTAGGCGCAATGCCGATATGTTTATTTTGACTGACAATAACGCCTGCAACCAATGTACCATGCAAAAGGCTCTCTACTGTATCTGGGGTATAGTCTGTAAAATCCAAAGTATCGATACGTGCATTGGCAAAAGATGAGTGATAAATATCAATGGGAGTATCCACCATACAAATTTTTATGCCCTTGCCTTTTGTGGTTTTATGCACCGAGGTCACACCAGTTTCATTCATTGAATAATTAGCATTTGTTTTGCGTGCGGACATTACTGTTGATGCACCTAATTTAAATGTATTGTTTGTGGTTGCTTCAATAGCTTTTTCAGCTTGGTTGATTGCCTTACTTAACTGCAGTGGATTTTTACCACCAGTATCTGCCAGCAGCATGCCCGTTTTAATAGATGATAGATTAACTTTCTCAAGTGTTTTAAGCCCATACTGTTTAGCAACACGTTCTACATCCTTGTCATTACCAGCAGGGTACAATAAAACCACTTCATCTTGGTTAAAATTAGATCGAACAAATACCTTTTTAACAGGTTTAGGTTTTACTGGCTTAGGCTTTGGACGGCAAGAAGAACCAAGATTATAAGTATTGCAATCCTCATCTAAACTAAAAAAGTCATCCGCAGAAATACTCACCGAAGCCATTAGACCTAGTGATAGTAGAAATGAAAACGTAATTATTTTAGTTTGATTCACCTGCAAACCAGACCAACTCCTTCTCAGCCCTTAGTTCATCAAGCAGGGCATTTATGGTTATTGAGTTCAGCTTTTTACCTAGTGTCACTCTGTACATACCTGCTTTATCGGGGACAGGACTGATGTTAGCATCCACTTTTTGCAATAGCTTCAATAACTTGGGGGAATCTAGTTTACCATTAACACCGAGTAGCAATACAGTTTCATCTGATTTATTTTTAAGATCAGTCGCCGCTTGCTTGGTGGCAGGATAAAAAACACTTTCTTGCT
>JAZGFW010000294.1:0-2840 GCA_036479895.1 Cocleimonas sp.
CGCGTCTCAGAGCAAGAAGTTAAGCACGTCGAAACCTTTATGACGCAACTCAAGATGAGCCCTGCGCACCGTAAAAAAGCGATAGAACATTTTAAAGCAGGCTCTGACGAAACCTTTAATACGTTACCGTTAATTGAAGCCTTTAATCAAGCCACCCAAGCATCGCCCAACCTAAAGCAAATGCTAATGGTTTATTTGGTACGCGTTGCCTTAGCCGATGGACAACTTCACCCCGAAGAAACTAAAGTCATGCACGAAATTGCAAGGCAGTTAGGTTATTCCGACCAAGCCTTTGCACAATTAATGGCGATGCTCCAAGGGCAAGATCAGTTTGCAGGCGGTGGATATCATCAAGGTGGGGCAGGAGTTGGTGGCTATACCTCTGCCAGCGCTATTGAATCTGCCTACCAAGCACTCGGCGTTAAAAAAGACAATAGTGATGCAGAAATTAAAAAAGCCTACCGCCGACTCATACGTGAGTACCACCCTGATAAATTAATGGGGCAAGGCTTACCTGAAGCGATGATAAAAGAAGCAACTGAGCGCTCGCAAGAAATTCAGGCTGCTTATGATTTGATTAAGAAATCTCGGGGTCTAAAGTAAGTATTAAATCTACAGTTTCCTCTATATCAATCTTAATTTAACTAAAGAGCTCAGCAGCCAAAAATCCCATTTCTTATCCAAATACAACTTATAGCCCCGCGCGCATTCACTTAAATACTATAATGGCATTTGAAGAGAGGTTTCAAACCTTGATACGCTGCTTAAAACGCCATTGCGCTAAAATTATTCCCGCAAACATTAAACCAAAACCAAACATCATACGAGACGTTACAACTTCACCTAACAACCAAACACCCCCTATTACGCCAAACACTGCCTCTAAAGAAAGCACCAAGGCCGCTTGATGCGAAGGCACGGAACGCTGTGCAAATACTTGTAAGGTATAAGCAATGGCAACAGAAGCAATGCTAGCATAGGCAAGCTCTAACCAGCCTCCTTTAATTCCCTTCACAATATCGACTAAAACTACAGGCTCAAATATGAACGCACCAAGCAATGATAAGAATGAACAGGTATAAAACTGCACAATCGATAAGCGTAGCGGATCATAGTTTATAACCGCTTTTTCAATCAACAAGATATGTACTGCCCAAAAGATAGCAGACGACAACACCCAAATATCGCCCTGATTGATACTACTAAAATCCCCTGCTTTAATGCTCAATAAATACAAACCAGTCAATACCAAAAATGCAGCAGGCCAAATCTGTAAAGATAGCTTTTTACCTAAAAATGATAAAAACACAGGGACTAATAAAATATAAATAGCCGTGATAAAAGCACTCTTACCTGCTGAGGTTTCAACAATTCCAATCTGCTGTAACATTGCACCAAAGGTTAGTACAACACCCATTACTACGCCGGTCAAAAGTCCTTTACGGTCTAACTTGCGCCCTGCAAAAAAAGATGAGAAAGAAACTAAAAGCAACACCAAGCAGCTCGCGCCAAAGGCGAAACGAATTGCACTAAACATAAAGGGGCCGAGATAATCCATACCCGTTTTTTGAGCAACAAAGGCAAAGCCCCATAGAGCAGCGGTAATAACCATAAGGAAATTACCCCTAAGTTGGGGTGATTTTAACAGCATAAAAAAGGCATCAATCGGTTTGTGCGTCGCATGGTGTTTTACGTTAAAATAATACGAGTATAAAGACTTAAACGGGTAACGCATGAAACAATTCTCAACAATTGGTATCTTTTGTAAAGAAAACGATGACCGCATCGAGAAAACGTTAAGTACTCTTTATAATTTCTTAACGTCCGAAAATTTCAATGTTGTCGCTGAGGAAAGTGCGTCCCAGTACCTTGATGTACCTGTTATGTCCGGTGATAAATTTTGTGACTGCATTGATCTCGCTATTGTAGTTGGCGGTGATGGTACCTTACTGAAAGCAGGTCGTTTATTAAGTGACAAGAATATTCCAGTGATTGGCATTAACTTAGGTCGTCTTGGTTTTTTAGTCGATATTTCACCCGATGAAATTGGCAAACAACTCACGGCTATGCTCGATGGTAACTTCACGATCGAAACCCGTGCTCTACTCCATGCCCAAGCATTTCGAGGCGATCAAAGTTTAGGTGAAGGGATAGCCCTTAATGATGTTGTCATTCATGTTAGAAATGATATACGCATGATCGAATTTACCACCCATATTGATGAGTATTTTGTTAACACGCAACGTGCCGATGGTATTGTCGTGGCAACCCCTACGGGATCAACTGCCTACTCTCTCTCTGGAGGAGGTCCAATCCTCCACCCAAGTTTAGATGCCGTTGTTTTAGTCCCTATTTGTCCACACACCTTAAGTAATCGCCCTGTTGTTGTGAGCAATGAAAGCTTAATAAATATCAGTTTATGTGAAAGCCGTGATGTGAATGCTCGCGTCTCTTTTGATGGACAAGCCAACATTGAGCTACAAGCAGGCGATAATGTTGTGATTCGCCATAAGGCACACAAGCTACAGTTAATGCACCCACAAGGTTATGATTATTTCCATATTTTGCGAAATAAACTAGGCTGGGGTATTTCACCTTAATGAAAATATTTTATTAACTCGGTTTACGTCTAAAACAGAATAAAAAGCTACCGATGGTATTCCTACTCTGATGCTAAAATCAGTAATTAAACATTACTCTGTCGTATCCTCACCCCACTTAATACTATTAAAATCCTCCATTTGTTTATCGGATGCTTTTTCTTGATGCTTTTGTTTAAAGTCATCGTAGGGCATACCGTAAACAACCTCACGCGCAGTATCATAATCAACGTCTACACC
>JAZGFW010000295.1:0-3141 GCA_036479895.1 Cocleimonas sp.
TTTCTGGATTAAAACTACCGCCTTTTTTAGCATATTCAAAACCACCTTCGGCACGTTTTTTATCAATTTTTTGTTTTGAGTTGGTAAATTGATTATGGATATTGTCATCTTTTATTTGTTTTATTAAAAAATCATAAGCTTCATTAACCGATTCTTTGAATTGTGGTTCTAACAAGCTTATTTCTAACCATGGCTCTAAGTTATACACATGATAATGCAAGGCATCGCGTTCTTTATAATCAAAACTTACTCCGCCTTCTAAAAGGTTATTGATAAGATGTACTTGTAGAGTTTCTCGATCCGATGCTAAGGCCTTCTTATCATCTAATAAGCGATCAATCATGAGTAGTATTTTGAGCTGATGTGTTTTTAAGTTATTGACCGAACTACTGGGGCCAAACTTCCATTGATGTTTGCTCTTTTGGATTTTTTTAAGCCATGCGTTAATACGCTTTTGTTCATCCCAACTTAGATAACAACGAATTAAATCATACGTCCACAAAAAGCCTTCTAAGCGTGTTTCGTTAATGGGGTGCCCATTGGGTTGATAGGTTTTAGCCCAATCTAATAGTATGTTTTTAGCTGGATTGAGATATTTTTGATCATTGCTGATTAAAAAAGCTAAGCTTAATAATGATGTAATTTCAGCATCCCTTAAAGCAACTCGTGTGGTTTTAAGTGCTTTATTTTTTGAGTCAGTAATACCAGAGCTAACTAATGAAGCGAGGGCACTAGATTTTTTATCAATATTTTTATCAGCCTTTTTAAGCAGTTGGTTTTTCCAAGCTAATTTTAGTATCTTAGGTGATTTAGCGGTACTATGAAGCGTTTGTGTAACGCTTTTTGGGAATAAACGGAGCTTAGTTTTACAGTATGTAGGAGCATTACTTGAAGTGTTATTTATGTCATCTGCGAAAGCTACCCCAAACAGTGGGTTATTTTCGTTCTGCGATAAATTCAGGTTGCCTTTTTTCTTTGCAAAGAAAGTTGTTATTTTACTTAAAAAGGAGTTTTTATTTTCTGTTCCCTTTTTAATGTTTAAGGTGACTGGTAGACCAAGCGGCAAATCATTTAATGGTTTATTTACAAACTTTAAACTTAATTTTACAGAGTTTTCTTTTGGTACCGACCAGTTGAATAGTTCTTTATTTGAGGGGTTAAAAGTATTTACTGTGTATTCAATTTGATCAATTTTAACGGCTAATTGATTTTTGAAGGTTGGTGATGTCACAGTTGCATTATCCCCTATTTTCAGCTCAATGGCTTGTTCTTGAGTAACATAAGCATCAATAAACTGTAGGCTATTCTCTGGCTGGATAATGGCGACAGTTTGTCCTCTTATCAGATACTGGTGTTGATCATTTAACACACTGATTACCTTGCCAGAAACCTTACTCAATATCATTTTATTATTAGGCTCAAGCGAGACTAGATCGGCATTGATTGCCATATCCCCCTTAACTTGATTTAACTTATTTTTTAAAGCCCTAATAGATTGATTGTTGCGCGAATGCTTTTTACGCCCTATTTCAAGCAAGTCTCTTTCTAGTGATACTCTTATTTCTGCTGAGGTAACTTTATCAGTTGCTGCATTGCATTCTGCATTACGTTTATGTGGCGTACGTCGATCAGTTTCAGTCGCATAGCGAGCATTACACTTAACTTGTTTTGCGCTGAGGGATGAAGATAATGATGCATTAGCAGCATCGACCTTCTGCTGAAGAATAGTTAAAGAACTGGAGTTGTTATTCTTTTTGTTAATTTCCGCTTTAAATAAAGCTTGTTGAACCTCTAGCTGATTATTTTCAGAGATTTTTTTATGAGCGGTGGACTGCAAGTCATTATCTGATTTTTGTAAGCTCAGTAAGGGCTGACCTAAACGGATGGTATTTCCATTACTGATTAACAGCTCCTTAATTGAACCTTGGTAAGGTGACTGTAGGGTAACAACCGGCGTAGCAACAAAGGCAGAAGTGACTTCGATCTCAGTGAGCTTCTTTTGTAGACTAGATAAACTGAATGCCACGATCGTAGCACCTAGAAGTACATACGCTGTACTAAACAAGAACCGCTTAATGTGAAATAGTTTCTTATTCTCTACTTCGGCAAGTTGGGTGTTTGCAGGCGTAACAGGCATATCGACACGGCGTAGCACATTGTCAATATTGACCATATCTCCTGTTTCAAGTGCTTCTGAAAAATAATAAAGCAACTCACGATGTTCTTCAGGGATGTTTTCAAAACGTGCTACGAGCTCTTTTTTGTCAGCGTTATAGTGTAACTGGGTTGCTTCAGTTTCAAACTGAATGTTGAAATTTCGAAAACGTATGGTGAGCTTGGCTGGAAAAGATTTGTCTGAGCGGAGGTCTTTAGGGAAATTTTCAACCTTAAAGTATTTCATATTCCACTTTGGAATAACAAAGCTCTGACCTGCAACCTCTACTTGCAAAGGGAATAAGTCGCGCTTGTGGAGCATTCTACTGGGGGCATCCCAATAAAAAACCTCACTGCTTAAGTGTTTTTTAGACATGAATATTTATAAAATTAAACTATCGAAATGCAGGATTATCCCCTGCCCCTTTATGAAACCCTAATTAAGTCGATTAGATTTTAGCGCAGAAAAAATTCTCGCTATTTTCACGAAGTGAGACGAGTAGTGGTTTTATTGCGTCTATTCGTGTCGTGTGAAATAACAATAGTTTTAGCCCGCCAAAAATAATTGGACTTGATTAGATACCCTTAACTAATCTGCTCAATTATTCCATCTTATACTATGGTTTTATTTTTGTCTGATTACTGTATAAATTTTGTACAACGAATAAATACTCATACATTTTGATTCAGCGCTATTCAGGGCTTTCTTAATATGTTTATTAGCGTAGAATACCGCCCCATGAGTAAATACAAAGATCCGCACAAAGAACGCGAGGCCAAGAAGTACGGTCGCCCTATTCCTAGCCGTGAGCTAATGCTGGAGGTTATGGAAAAAAATGACGGCCCTATTAGCTTCCGTGAGTTAGCTGATAAGCTTAATTTAAGTGACCCAGAAGATTTAGATCCCATGAAGTATCGCTTACGTGCGATGGAACGTGATGGTCAGATTCTCTTTAATCGCAGTAAAAAATATGTCCCTGTCACAAA
>JAZGFW010000296.1:0-3101 GCA_036479895.1 Cocleimonas sp.
AAGTCAGTCCATTAATATGCACAATTTGTAATTTAGATGAGAAAACATAGCGACGAATTGCTTCATCTTTATCAATTTTTTTACCCGTCCAACTCAGTGGTATATCGCTATCAACGTTAGCTTCTGCGCGTTCACGTTGACGACGCTCTACAAACTTCCCTTCGGGCGAATAAATAACTTCATTTTGTTGAATACGGTAAGTTACCGTTTCATCCTCATTGATATAAACGCGCGAGACATTCCATAAAAAGCGCCCAAACACTTCTTTATCTACTTCAAGATCACTTTCAATTAACAGTTGAGCAAGTTTTTCAGGGTCGTCTTTTGCCTCTATTAAAAGAGAATCATAGTCATGATCGACGGTTGATTTAAGCACTTTTCGCGTATATGAAGCACCACCTTTAGGACCAACATAACGTACTCGGTTACGCGGTGAAATACTCTCTGCTTTAACTACGGCATCGCGCTTGCGTGGGTCTGTTAAATTTATATTTGCCATGCACTACCCCGTGGTTGAACGGTTAGTCTACACTAAATCAGAATCTAGTTTTGTTAAAAACATAGCATCACCATAGCTAAAGAAACGGTACTTTTGTTCTATCGCATGTTGATATGCCTTCTTTATATTTTCATAACCTGAGAAGGCAGACACAAGCATCAGTAAAGTAGATTCAGAAAGATGAAAGTTGGTAATCATAGCGTCAACAACATTAAAAGTGTAGCCGGGAGTAATAAAGAGTTTTGTATCCCCCCTAAAGGGTTGTAACTTGCCCGTTTCTTTTGCCGCTGATTCAAGACTACGCACACTCGTTGTACCTATCGCAATAACTTTACCCCCGCGTTTTTTACACGCTTCAACCGCATCACAAACACTTTGATCAACGTCAACCCATTCTGCATGCATAATATGTTCATCTAAGTTATCTACACTGACGGGCAAAAATGTACCTGCTCCAACATGCAAAGTAACTTGAGCCATTGCGATGCCTTTATCTTTTAAGGACTCTAATAAACGGCTAGAAAAATGTAAGCCCGCAGTGGGTGCGGCAACTGCACCAAGCTTTTCCGCAAAAACGGTTTGATAACGCTCTCGGTCATCTTCAGTATCTTGACGCTCGATATAGGGAGGTAAAGGAATATGCCCGTAGTTTTCTAATAACGCTAGTACCGGCTTATTACCTAAAAACCTAATCTCAAAAAGACGATTTTGGCGCCCTATTACTTCGGCTTTGATGTGACCTTCAAGCAATAGTTCACCACCCGCTTTAGGTGATTTATTCGCACGCACATGAGCTAAAATCGTATGCTCATCCAGTACCCGCTCGACCATAACTTCAACTTTACCACCGCTCTTTTTATTGCCGTGTAAGCGTGCAGGAATCACACGGGTATCATTAAAAATAAGTAAATCATTCTTATTAATTAAATCTAAAATATCAGTAAAGGTTTTATCGTAGAACTGGGGGCGATTGGGTTGAGTACCAACCTGCACCTGCAAAAGACGGCTTGCTGTCCTGTCTTTGAGGGCTTCTTGCGCGATTAGCTCAGGTGGGAGAGCATAATTGAAATCACTCAGTTGCATGAACTTGCGCCTGTAAAGCTAGAGAAAAATAAATAATGGTACCAGTGGGCGGACTCGAACCGCCACGCCCGAAAGCGGGGGATTTTGAATCCCCTTTGTCTACCAATTCCAACACACTGGCATAGGCGCGGAAGTATAGCATCAACTTTAAAAAATGAAATAGTTTGTTTGCGAGAGACCTCAAATCTTCATACAAAGTCTGGCTGATTAAATGATGAGCTAGATCAATTTTATTCGGCAAAAATAAGAGTATCTTTATAAGAGACCTTTCACTAGTCGGTATTTCAGTTATTTTTATTCGTCATCCGACTCGTGCAAAGGTCACTATTAGTATTAAAACAACGTAAGGAGTTAACAATGTTTGGAGAACAGCACGATTTACACCATGAATTTCCTGAGTTTAACGATAAAATTCGTGAGCTAAAAATGGCGGGCGGACACTTTAGACGGCTCTTTGATGAGTACGATAAATTAGCTCACGAAATGATTCGTATTCAGCAAGAAATTGAAACACCTTCAGATGACTTTATTGAGCAACTCAAAGTTAAACGCTTATATTTAAAAGATGAGCTTTATAATATGCTGAAGGCCTAAACACATCTAACATTTTTCTAATAAAGGGATCTCTGAACAAGTCCTTAGGGTTCAGCTTATATTCAGTGAATCTACCCTATAGTTACATTTGATAATAATAAAAATACTTAGGAATCTTTATGTCTTCTGGCGAAATGCCATCAATTCACCCTGCACTAGCACTAATTTTTCTTTCAGAAGAACAGGAAGATTTAAATGCTTGTGCCTCGTGGCGTTTCTTTTCTCACTCACTCAGAAGAAACCCTGCAAATTTGAAATTGCATGTACAAAGAATTTTCTTTGCAATTCAGCATGAAGACTCGATTTATCTTGCAGGCTCACTACATGATCTATTCTATGTTCTAAAAGACGCCGGTAAAAATCTACGTCTGCGTTTATTAAAAGCCTCAGCTCCTTATCTTAACGAGAATGATAAAAAATACTATGCAGCTTGGGTACAAGCAGGTGAAGAATGCGGAATGAGTTATAAGTGGGTGAAAGGATCGGTATTATCCCCTGGGCTCTATGCTACAGACCAAGTATTGATAACAGCACCTGAAAAAACGGGAGTGGTTACATTGTCCCCTCTTGAAGAAGCAAGAGCCTGTATGGAGTTTGGTCAGCTCGATGTGGCTAAAAAAATATTAGAAGACGCACTCAGTAAAGACCCAGATAATGTATTAATTAAAGAAGAATTAGAACATGTCCTCAGTTACAGCCAAAAAACTGAAGAAATACAAGCAGTAAACAAAAATGAAGTTAAGAGTACGCTAGGCAATAAAATAAAAAAGTTTAAAGATAAGTTATTCAATAACTAATAGAGACCTTTGCACGAGTCAGTGGCGAAAGAAAAATAGGCTAATATTTTACTGATTGAGACGGAAAATGAAGCTAATAACGAATTATTAGCAAGTTTTTCAACGAAAAGCAGTGAAATATTAGTCAT
>JAZGFW010000297.1:0-3167 GCA_036479895.1 Cocleimonas sp.
CACCTCATTCAACAGTGATTCACCAAGTATTGCCTGAGAAAGCGGCAGAAGCTGCCGGCATGAAAGCTAAGGATAAGCTAATTAGTATTGATGGTTTGCCCGTTAAATCAACAAGCTTTTTTGCTGAATACATCGATACGCATGCGGGAAAGCAAGTGGATTTATTGGTAGAGCGCGACGGCAATAAAGTCAGTTTACAGATGACCCCTAAGTTGACCGAAATCGAAGGTAAAACCAGAGGTTTGATTGGTGTAAGTTTGGGTAGAAAATACGATGACAATGCAAGAGCTGAGGTTGAAAAATTATACTTTGTACGTCAAGCCCCTTTCCTAGAGTCACTGCAAATAGGCGTACAAAATACTTGGGACATGTCGGTCATGACCTTAAAAGTTATGGGTCGTCTTATTACCGGTGAAGCATCATTAAAAAATCTGTCAGGGCCAATTACTATTGCTGACTATGCGGGTAAAAGTGCAAATCATGGTTTGACTGCTTTTCTAGGGTTTTTGGCAATTATTAGTTTAAGTTTAGGTGTTTTAAACCTATTACCGATACCCATGTTAGACGGTGGGCATTTATTTTATTACTTGATTGAATTAATCAAGGGTAGCCCTGTCTCAGAAAAGGTTGAAGCTATCGGCATGAAAGTTGGTATGAGTTTAGTCGGTGTCATGATGGTCGTCGCCATCTATAATGATATTGGTCGCTTAATCAATTAGCAAAGACCAAGCATGAATAATCGAAAATCTTTTATTACGCATGGATGCGTGTAAAATACTAAGACCTTTGTAGCTGTTTTTAGGCTGTTACAAAGGTCTTTATACGTTAAAGGGAATGGGGAAATAGAATGAAAAATAAGATACTTCAAGTATCGTTGTCAGTTTGTTTGCTGCTTATGTTTACAAGCATTTGGGCTGATAGTTTTGTACTGCGCGGGATCCAAGTTAGCGGTTTAGAAAGAATCACCTCTGAGACCGTACATTCCACTATCCCTGTTAAAATTGGCGAAACCTTTGATGACAAAATGACTGCTAAGGTAGTTCGTTCTCTTTATCAAACAGGTTATTTTGATGACGTTCAAATAGGTCGTCGCGGCAATACTTTACTGGTTAAGGTACATGAACGTGCAGTAATTGGTGAGGTTAATCTCGTCGGTAATCACCTTATTGAAAAAACGTTATTGCTGGGTGCTTTAAAGCAGGCGGGCATTGCCCAAGGCCGACCTTTAGATAAATCCGCATTGAATAAAATTCAAGCACAAATTAAGCAGCAGTATTTGTCGGGTGGAAATTATGCCGCAACGGTTAAGACCAAGCTTAAAAAATTAGATCGCAATCGTGTTGCTGTAAATATAAATATTCATGAAGGTGGTGTAGCGCGTATTAAACGTATTAAAATTAGCGGTAATAAAGCTTTTAGTGAAAAATATCTTTTGTCGAAAATGGAGTCAGGCACGAAAGGACGACTTGCATTTTTTAGTAGTCGAGATAAATATGCGAGAGAGAAGCTACAAGGCGATATTGATAGTCTAACTTCATTTTACCGAGATCGCGGCTATCTTAATTTTGCAATACTTTCGAGTCAGGTTTCATTATCAAAAGACAAGCAGTCAGTGTTTGTTAACCTTAATATTCGTGAAGGCGATTTATACCATGTTGGCAAAGTACATGTCGGTGGTGATGCCGGTATTTCAAAACAACAAGCTAAGAAGCTACTTAAGTTAAAAGAAGGGCAGGTATTTTCACAAGCCGCCTTAGCTGAAACACGAAAGAATATCCAAGAGCAATTAGGGAAACAAGGTTTTGCTTTCTCAAAGATATCAGTGGTTCCTCAAGTTGATAAAGTAAATAAGCGGGTAAACATGATTTTTCAGGCAGAAAAAGGTCAGCGTGTTTACGTAAGGCGCATTAATATCCGTGGTAATTTTAGAACGAAGGATGTCGTAATTCGTCGTGAAATGAGACAGTTTGAAAGCTCTTTTTTATCAAAAGAAAAAGTAAGGCGCTCAAAAGCGCGTATCCAGCGATTACCTTTCATCGAAAGTGTACGTATTGCAACCTCTCCGGTTGCTGGTCGTAGCGATCAAGTTGACTTAGATGTGATTGTAAAAGATGCACAGTCTTCTAATGATATCAGCGCATCAATAGGTTATTCGGGTACTAGTTTGCTATTTAACCTTGGTTTAAAACAAAATAACTTCATGGGTTCAGGTAAAAGTCTGTCGGTGAGTGCCTCAAATAGTAAATCAACCAAAAGCTTTAATTTAAGTTATAACAACCCCTATCACACGGTAGATGGTGTGGGTCGAGGGTTTAATGTTTTCTTTAATAAGTCAGATGCAGATGCTGATAATATATCTGATTACAGCACGGATACTTACGGCGCGAATATGAATTATACAATTCCTGTAACAGAGGATAACTCAATTCGTTTTAGTCTGGGTGGAGAGCATCGTAAAATAAAAACGAGCAGTACTACGCCCGACCATATTAAAGAATTTATCAAAGATGAAAACAACGGCGATACCTATAATAGCCTAATCGGCTCGGTGAGCTATGTGCATGATACGCGTAATCGCTTTCTCTTTCCCTCAGAAGGTCAGCGCCATAGTATTTCACTTGAAAGTGGACTACCAGGTGGTGATTTAGAATATTATAAAGTTAAACTTAAAGCCGCTACTTATCGACCCATTACAGAGAAAATGACCTTCGCGTTAAAAGGCGGTGTTTCTTATGGTGATGCTTATGGAAAGACTTCTGAACTTCCTTTCTTTGAGAGATTCTATTCAGGGGGTATCGCGACGGTTCGTGGTTTTGAGCATAATAGTTTAGGTCCAGAGGACTCCAATAAAGCCTCAAAAGGTGGTGCGCTTAGTGTTACTACCAGAGCAGAAGTACTATTCCCTGTGCCATTTGTAGGAGAAGATGCAAAAGGCTTACGGATGAGTGCCTTTGTTGATGGTGGTAATGTCTTTGAAAATACCAAAGCCTTTAAAACTGATGAACTTCGTTTCTCAGCTGGTTTAGCGACCACGTGGATTTCACCAATTGGCCCCTTTACGCTTAGTTATGCGAAGCCACTGAATGCCAAAGAAGGTGATGATGAGCAGAAATTGCAATTTTCAATAGGGGCAAGCTTCTAATAAACTTCGTTTTTCTAGGCTAGAG
>JAZGFW010000298.1:0-2366 GCA_036479895.1 Cocleimonas sp.
CCATGTTCGCCCATACTTTGATTCATGATTTCAACCTTCCAGCCTTGCTGTTCAGCAAATCGTGAATACATACGGAATAAGTCACCCGCAAAAATGGCAGCTTCATCACCGCCAGCGCCTGCACGAATTTCTAAAAAGGTATTGCTGTGATCGTGTGGGTCTTTGGGTAGCAGTAGTTTTTGTAAGTTTTCTTCAAAGGCGATTAAAACAGGCTTTAGATCATTGATTTCTTCTTGTCCCATTTCTTTCATTTCGGGGTCTTCGAGCATTTCTTGTGCAGTCGCTAAATCACCTTGTGCTTGCTGAAATTTTTGAAATTCATTTACCAAAGGTTCCAGCTGGCTGTATTCCATCGATAGTTGACGGAATTGATTTTGATCGGACATAACCTCGGGTTCAGCGAGTAAGCCTGCTATCTCCTCATGACGATCAATAAATGATTCGAGCTTGTTAATAATAGATGGTTTCACGCGTTATCCTTTATCCTTACTGCCAGTGTCGTTTGACGTAGTTTTTATTTGTTCCGACAGATTAAATATCTTATCAGCGGCTTCTAGTAATTTATGATCTCCTGAGTGCGCTGCTTTATTCATTGCAACAGTTGCATCATGAGCTAATTTATTCGTCAAGGTGTGCGCTAGAAACTGGAGTGCTTCGTCTGCCGTAGCTCCATTATTTAACATTCGCGTGGCTTTTTGCAAGGTGTCTTCTTGGGTGGCGCTGATTTTATTTCGGTAGTTTTTAATTAAACTTATTTTATCTTGGGCGCGCATCCAGCCTAAAAAGGTTTCCACCTCATCTTTCACCATAATCTCCGCATGGCTTGCAGCTTCTTGGCGTGACTTTAAGTTATCTTCTATAACGGTTTGTAAATCATCAACTGTGTATAGGAATACGTCGTCTAATTCTGCAACTTCGGCTTCTATATCGCGTGGTACGGCAATATCAACCATAAAAATGGGCTTATGTTTGCGTTTCTTTAAGGCCCACTCTACAGTACCTTTGCCAATTACGGGGACAGGTGCGGCAGTAGAGGATATGACGACATCAGCCTCAGGGAGATAATCACTAATTTCTTGTAATGATACGCCGATCCCACCTAGATTTTTTGCAACCTTATTGGCGTTATCGATACTACGGTTGGCAATGATTATTTTTCCGATAGAGACGTTTTTTAAATGTTTACCCACAAGCTCGATGGTTTCACCCGCGCCAATGAGTAAGGCTGTTTTATTTTCAAGGTTACTAAAAATTTGTTTAGCTAAATTAACCGCCGCATAGGCCACTGATACGGGATTAGAGCCGATACTGGTTTGCGTACGTACTTTTTTAGCGGTAGAAAAAGCATGCTGCATCAGGTGTTTGAGCAGACTTCCTGCGGTATCTTGCTCGGTGGCTACTTTTAAAGCGGATTTTAATTGTCCTAAAACTTGGGGTTCCCCTAGCACCATAGAATCTAAACCACTGGCAACACGTAACACATGTTTGATCGCATCCTTACCAGAATGATGGTATAAACACGCTTGAAGCTCCTCAAAGCTTAAGTTATTTTGGTGGAGAAACCAGTGACATACTTCATCAAAATCATGTTCTGAGTGAGTATATATTTCTGTTCTATTACAGGTAGATAAGATGATTACTTCATCTTGATTATTGTTTTTTGAGTTGATTTCAGTAAGTTTGTCGATTAACCCCTGTGGGCTAAACGCAACTTTCTCGCGAACCGAGACCGGCGCTGTTTTATGATTGATTCCAATTATACGTATCGACATGAGGTGGGGATTATAGGTGATTTTTTTATGCTGATCTAACCAATTAGCAGGATAATGAGGGGTTTTATTCTATCCTAGAAGGCAAAGTTAAGTACTAACTTGTAGAGTGGGGGAAAGTTAAGGATATTTTTATGAGATTTTTTCAGATTATTATTATGGTTATTAGCACTCTATTGTTTATGAGTGCATGTCAAAGTGATACTGAAAATAGGACCAGAAAGTCTATCACTAACAATAATAAAGTTGCTTTTGAGGTAAGTCTGCCAATCTTTAAAGATACTTTTGTTGATGAGAGTAATAACATAGCATCAAACACGACGGATTCATCCATAAAAAGTCAAGCAGAACAAATGTACCTAGCATTATCTGCAGAATTATATAATAGGCTTGAATCACCTGTTCAATCAGCTCTCTTTTATCAAAAGCTCGTTAAAAGCAGTGATGATGCGACTCTTGCAAGACGTGCAACTATACTTGCTGCAACCAATGAGCAAACGGAAAAAGCTTTGTTTAATGCTCAGAAATGGGTGGGTTTGCGTGATTCTGACTTAGAGGCAAATCAATATCTTGCATTATTATTATTAAGAAATGATA
>JAZGFW010000299.1:0-2934 GCA_036479895.1 Cocleimonas sp.
CATAAAAAAACCCCGCTCAAGGCGGGGTTAAAAGAACAGGTCTGGATTGGGGACACCAAACCTGTGTCCGCAAGGAAAGTAAAGAACACCGGGCTTAAGTGTTCATATAGTTTTACTTTCCGTTGCTGCGGATTCAAACAACAGATGGAAACAAGTACCATCATGCTGATGTATTACTATAAGACTACAAACCTTCAGTAAATTCGAGCTAGTACCGATAAAGTCTTATGTTGTTAGGATAACTGGCAAACGATTAATCTGCAAGTAGTGTTTTGCTTTTTAAGGCTCACCAAGAGCCAAAAAGTACTTGGGGCTTTCCAAAGGAAAGTCAGAAGTTCTCTGAAGCAAGGGATGTGCTATTTCGTAGTCTCTAATTTTTTGAAATTCACAACAAAACGTGAAGCCTACTAAAAACTCCAAAGATCTTCAGAATTCTTTTTCTTAGGGAGTACTTCATCCGGAGAAATAGAAATAGTGCCATTTCCTTCTACGTAAGATGCTGAGTTAACATCACTAACTACTGCACTACACTTTTTAATCAAACCATCTCTGACATATTCCATATCAACTTTGGCTCCCATACGCATGTTACCAATCATGCTTTTTAGATTTGAACTATTTTTTACAACTATGCCATTCACACGAGTAATTACATCACCTTCTTGGATACCTGCCAAATCAGCAGGAGAGCTAGAAGCAACACCAGCAATTAACGCGCCTTGCCCATTCTTTAAGTTAAAGGCCTTAACTAGAGCAGGCCTGACATCTTGAATTTCGATACCCAGCTGACCTCTTTCAACACCACCATTTTGCACTATTTGATCTTTTATATTGAGTATCATTGCGGAAGGTATCGCAAAACCAATACCTACATTTCCACCGTTGCTATTACCAAGTATCGCGGTATTAACCCCTATTAATTCACCTCTCAGATTCACTAATGCTCCGCCTGAATTTCCAGGGTTTATAGGTGCATCTGTTTGAATAAAATCTTCATAGCGCTCGATACCCAGCCCGGTTCTCCCTAATGCACTTATAATGCCGGAGGATACTGATTGACCTAGTCCGTAAGGATTACCAATTGCCACCACAAAATCCCCTACACGAAGGTTTTTGCTATCTACAATTGGCATAGCCGTTAAACGTTCGGGGGTGATGCGAATAACAGCAATATCCGAACTCGTGTCTGTGCCAGTCACCTCAGCATAAAACTGACGCTGATCCTTAAGGGTTACTATTATCTTTCCGGCTCCGGCGATTACATGAGCATTAGTAACAATATAACCAATTCCAGCATCCACAATAATGCCTGAGCCTGTACCTCTCAGTTTCTTTTTCTTGGCAGGTATGCGTTTTCCAAAAAAATGCCTATATACGGGGTCTTTTAGATTTGTGCTATCGCTTATGCCTTCTGTTGTGATATTAACCACAGCGGGGGTTATTTTTTCAAGCATGTCAGCCAATGATGGTAAAGGCTTACCATTAACAGCGAAAGGAAGTTTCGCCTGCGCAACACCATTCAATCCAATGAGTAAAACAAACACTGGAATCATTACTTGTTTTCTAAAGCTGGTCATTTTTTAACCTTGACATTTTATAGGGAGTGAAGGGGAACACTCTCGCAAATTCATTTATATGCCTAACGAGGGCTCCAGTCAAATTTCTTCTGCATTTCTTGATAAAAGGTTTTATCTTCATCAGTTGTTGCAGGTGGCGTGACTATTTTTAAAACAACAAATTGATCCCCAGCCAATGACGAAGATGTGGCAGGCAAGCCTCGACCTTTTAAACGCATTTTCTTTCCTGACTCAGCACCTTCTGGGATTTTTAATTTGATTTTTCCTGCCAAGGTATCGACATTCAAGCTCGCTCCCAAAGCTGACTCCCATGGTGCTATTGGCAAATCAAGGAGAACGTTCTTTCCCTCGACTTTATAACGAGGGTGTTTATTGATTTGAATCTTTAAATGTATATCAGCCCCATTCGAGCCTTTTCCCGTAAGACGTATTTTTTTCCCATCTTCAAAGCCTTTAGGGATTTTCACTTCAATATTAGACCCACTGGGTAAGCGTACCTTCTTTTTTCCGCCAGCAAAAATATCTTCTAAATCCACTCTTAGAATCATTGTTTCCGCAGGCGGTTTTCTACGCTGTTGTTGATACTGTTGCTGTCCGCCTCCACCACCCATACCACCGCCAAACATCGACTCAAAAAAATCACTAAAGCCTGCCCCGCCTGGTTGCTGAGCACCACCTTGACCTTGTGAGAACTGGCTAAAATCAAATCCCCCTTCCCAACCCGGTGGCGGATTAAAATTTTGACCGTTTTGATAGTTACTGCCTAAAGTGTCGTACTGCGAACGCTTCGCTTCATCACCCAATACTTCGTACGCCTCATTCACTTCTTTGAAGCGCTCTTCGGCATTCGTCTCTTTACTCACATCAGGATGATACTTGCGTGCCATTTTGCGATATGATTTTTTGAGATCAGCTTGGCTAACATCTCGCTCAACACCTAATATTTTGTAGTAATCTTTATAGTCCATAGTCTTTTGTGGCTTTATTAAATTTATCTTACTTAAGATGGTATCCTTCGCATAAAAATCAAGCAGATAAAACGAATAAGGAACCTAAGGAGCCTCTGACTAAGTCCCATGAATTCTGGCAACGCCAAATTTTCAGAATCAAGGCATGCGAGCTTCGAATGCTTGTTGCCTTGTAAGCGAGCATAACGCAGAGTCTGAGAATTTGGCTAAGCCCCGCAGGGTAAGTCTCTAGGGCATCATCTTCGTTGTTGCACTTCTTGTAAAGGGAATAACCATTTACTGCGAAGCGTGCCTAGAATATGATGCCCTATAGACTTACAGAATTTATGGGACTTAATCAGAGGCTCCTTAACAATGAATTATTTTTTGAGCGCAGGTACAATTTTTGG
>JAZGFW010000300.1:0-3966 GCA_036479895.1 Cocleimonas sp.
CTTATCACTGCTTCTTTAACGGTGAGTCAGACCGATACCTTTAGTCTGGTTTTTTGTATAACTAGGGTATGATGTTTTAAGATTTTAGGGTTCTATATGACAGCGATGAAAGCAGAAATACAAAATAAAAGCTGGGGAGAAACCCTAAAAGCCTTCAAAAATCCCCGTGTCATCACCATGCTATTTCTAGGCTTCTCAGCTGGTGTCCCTATCTTACTAATTTTTTCATCCTTGAGCCTGTGGCTTCGTGAAGCAGGAGTAGAACGTTCTGCGGTAACCTTTTTTAGCTGGGCAGCACTAGGCTATTCCTTCAAGTTTGTTTGGGCGCCTTTAATTGATAAGTTGCCTTTACCTTTTCTAAATGACTTACTGGGTCGGCGACGAAGCTGGATGCTAGTTTCACAACTATCGATTATTAGTGCTATTTTTTGGATGGCGCAAACTGACCCTACCATCGAGGGTAATCTCACCATTATGGCACTAGCCGCTGTACTGTTAGGTTTTTCATCTGCCACACAAGATGTGGTAATTGATGCTTATCGTATTGAGTCTGCAGATTCTGATCTACAAGCTTTAATGTCATCGACTTATATAGCAGGTTATCGAATAGGCATGTTGGTGGCAGGTGCCGGTGCGTTATTCTTAGCCAGCTACTATGGCTCTGATAAAGGATCCTATAACTATCAAGCATGGCGCATGAGTTACATGATAATGGCGGGAGTTATGCTAATTGGAATTGCAACCACCTTATTGATTCCTGAGCCTAAAAATCAACGACAAGATGAAGCCGTATATTCGGGTGTGGATTATTTTAGATTTTTATTATTATTTGCTTTTTCCGTAGCGGGTTTTATAGCCGTTTTTTATTTTAGTGCTGATGCATCAAAGGGTTTAAAAACGTATTTAACTGGGCTGTTTTCCAATAAGCACTTAGCAGGATTCTTGGTGCAAATATTACGATTGTTTTCGGCGTTGCTGGTGGCTGGTGTTATCGCAAAGTTGTTAGTTAGTACGGGTATTGTTAATAAAAAAATGGTTGTGGATACTTATGTCGAGCCCGTTAAAGACTTCTTTTCACGCTATGGCTACTCATTGGCATGGTTGTTATTAGCGCTGATTGGTTTATATCGGATTTCAGATATTGTACTGGGTGTTATCTCCAACGTTTTTTATCAAGATTTGGGCTTTACAAAAATTGAAATTGCGAGTGTTGTAAAATCATTTGGCTTGTTTATGACCATAGTAGGTGGCTTTTTAGGCGGCTTGTTATCAGTGCGCTTTGGCGTTTTAAAAATCCTTTTCTTGGGCGCGTTACTCTCTGCGTTGACTAACTTATTATTTATGGCTTTGGCTGATATGGGGCATAATTTACCCATGCTTTATTTGGTTATATCAGCAGATAATTTATCGGCAGGTTTAGCCAGTGCTGCTTTTATTGCCTTTCTTTCTAGTTTGACCAATATTTCTTTTACAGCTGTTCAATATGCTATTTTTAGTTCATTGATGACTTTATTACCTAAAATTTTAGGCGGCTATTCAGGCTCTATGGTGGATGAGCTGGGGTATTCGAACTTTTTTATTATTACCGCTCTTATGGGTATCCCTGTTTTGATTTTGATTGCTTTAGCGAGTAAACACCTTGATCGAAAATCAAGCTCTATTGATTAGCGTAAGCTTTAACGATAAGCTCCACCTCATCACTACGGTATTACCTTAGTGATATGCATATAAATCTAAGGAGAGATTATGCCAACCCGTTTGTTTAAAGCGTTATCACTATTGACGCTACTATCAATCATCATGCTTCCTGCCACTGCACGTCAGAGTAACCACCCTAAATTAGGGATTAATGTAGGCAGTCTTGGCAAATTAACCTCATCCATTCCTTTTACCGATATTTTTAAATCTTCGCGTGGTTGGTTTACCTCGTGTGAATTTGATTGGGGATCTGGTCGCCCGATTGACCCAGGTTGTACACGCAAAAAATCATTAAATACAGGCGAGCAAGATTTACTCGATTTAGACGGTGATGGTTGGGTAAAAACCTTACCCGCGCAACATGAACCAACGGTCTTTACTAGCGTTACTAGTACATGGAAGTTGTCTAAAAGTTTTCCAACAGGTCGCTATGTCATCCTTTATGAGGGTGAAGGTAAAATAAAAATGACCGGCGACTTAAAAATAGTGAACGAGTTTAGAGGGCATATTGAGTTTGACCTACTCTCACCAAAGCGCAATTTAAGATTACAAATATTACAAACTGATCCAAGAAGAAACGGCAATTACATTCGTAAACTCAGTATTGTTCCTAAGAAAAATGAGCACAATTATAAACGCCAGATTTTCAATATTGATTACATCAGGCGTGTTCGTGATATGCATTCTTTGCGTTTTATGCCATGGAGTAATCCTCGTGGCAATGAGGCAGTAGAATGGTGGCAACGTGCGACCATAGGCTCGGCACATTACACTGGCCCTAATGGTGTGCCCGCCGAACGCATGGTGGATTTAGCCAATGCGATTAATGCAACACCGTGGTTGAGTGTGCCTTATAAAGCGAATGATGAACATATACGCCAGTATGCGCGCATGGTAAAAAATCGACTGCGTAAAGATCAGAAAGTCTATATCGAATATTCTAATGAAGTGTGGAATAGCATCTTCCCTGCTGCCACCTACGCAGCACGAAAAGCCGATAAGCTTTGGAATTTTCCATACAAAAAAGTAGCACCAGGAAAACGTCGTGTATTACTGGGTGCAAACTGGTATGCAAAACGCAGTGTTGAGATGTGTCAAATCTTTAAGAAAGAGTTTGGCGGGCAACGCCACCGTGTCAAGTGTGTTGTAGGTTCGCTTAACTCCGTCCCATGGATTGGAAAAGAAATTTTAGACTGTCCTTTATGGAAAGAAGCAAACGGTTGCGGTAATCGCATCGATGCTTATGGTATCGGCCCATACTTTGGTGACTATATCGCTCGAAAGGAAAATCGCGCAACTGTTAAAGGTTGGACAAGAGATGGGGATGGCGGAAAGTCTCGTTTATTCCAAGAAATTCTACACGGTGGGATGATTAAGAATGGCCCAGAAGGTGGTGCAATGACCCGTTTGCGCGATCAGCTTTATTCTAATAAAAAGCTGGCTGATAAATATGGTCTAGAAATGCTGGCGTATGAAGCTGGCCAGCATTTAATTCGCTATGACCCGCCTCACACGGTTAAAGACCCTGCTGTGCTTAAATTATTTATGAGTGCGCAAGAAGACCCGCGCATGCGCCAAGCCTATAAAAAATACTTCGATACTTGGTCACAAGGTGGGGGTGGTTTAATGTTACATTTCTACGGTATTGGTGAGCTTGAACCCAAAAGCTTTTTTGGGATGTTAAGCAGTCTCGATCAAGAAACATCACCAAAATTTGAAGCGATGATGGATTATTTAGGGACAAGGTCTACCTATGTTCCACCCAAGCGTAAAGCATACATTCCACCTGTAGCATCAAAACCTGAGCCAGTTGCGGTAGCTCCAGCTCCACAGAAACCTGTAGTTGCGGCACGTGTGAAGCAACAACCTGCTCCTCAACCAGCAGCCGTTACAACTACATCAAAAGCAGCAGAAGTGATACCACCTATTACCGAAGGCATTGCAATAAGCGGACGCTCTGTACGTAAATGGAAAAAAACAGGCAATACAGCAATATCGCCGGCAATAAACCTAAGGCGTGGCAAGCACCAGCTTGGGTTCTACTGGCATTACCTTAATGCTACACCTGAAGCTAACGACTATTTCCGTTTATATGCAGTCGATAACAAAGGTGGGCGTAAGCTACTCTTTGAACAACCTTCATATGATATTAAGCAGGTGGGTAACAGTGACCAACTTTATGAAGAAGATATTAGTCGCTACGTGGGGCCACCGATCCGTTTTATGATTGAAGTGAGTGAAGGTTTGCAGGTGGTGGTAAGTAAAATT
>JAZGFW010000301.1:0-2825 GCA_036479895.1 Cocleimonas sp.
ATAAATAGACCTAAGCCCATGTATTGCTTTTCGCGTGATATATTTGAGTGCGCCCAGTTGTTAGCAACCGTAGACACCAACATAAAAGCACCCATTACAATCAACCAGCTCCAACTACTACCAGCCAACATACTCATAAATGAATCAGCAACACCTGATTGTAGTAACGCTGTTTCAACCACTGCAAACACAGCAATTGCACCCGCTAGGTGTACATAAGTACGTTTAATAAAACTTGCACGTTCGTTTTCTGCTGCATTGGCAACAATTTGTCCCGAACCTATATCTAACTGACTCATTTGAGCCCTCCTAAAATTAAAAATATTTACCCTGTTTAGTATACCATAATGGGGTTAAAGTTCCGAAAAACAAGGAATTTTTCTGATAAACCGTATTGATCTTCCACCTAGTTTCCTAGCCTGCTGCTACCAATCGTCTGAAAAAATTGCCTACTACTATTCAAACCTTTTAAAATCGCCTGCTTATAGCAACCCAATAATAAAAATAACCCCCACTATAATAAATAATGAAATTAAAAATAAAAGACTACCAAGCTTTCTTGTTAGCAATTGCGTTATTGACAAGCAGCAGTATTGCATCAGGTAAAACACCTCAATCAAGCAATAGTAATCGTGAACTACAAAAAGCCTATTACCAGCTTATAAAGAAACCTATCTCACTCAAGAAGAAACGTAACCATAAAAAAGTGAGTGCTACGCGTCATACAAACACAAATCACCGTAACCGTGCGGTACAAGCTGCTAAACAACAACTACGAAAAAAATATCGTTGGGGTGGAAAATCACCTCACACGGGGTTTGATTGCAGCGGCTTGATGCAGTACGCCTACCAAAAAGCGAATATTCAACTACCTAGAACTACTACCGAACAATACAAAAAGACCCAACGGATACAGTTAACTAATCTGCGTGTTGGCGACCTTATTTTTTTTAAAACACGTAGAACCCGTCAACGGGTAAATCATGTAGGGATTTATATGGGAGGTGGGAATTTTATTCATGCGCCTCGGCGAGGTAGGCCTGTTTCTGTTTCTAAACTGAATAAGTATTGGCGAAAGAAGGTTGTTGGTGCTGGTAGGGTTTAGCCGTTTTTATAAGTTTTTATCAAGCACAAGAAAGACGCTCATATCCTATAACGACAAGCCTATTTTTTTGTGTATTTCCGAGGAAATTAAGCCTACTCAAATTCTTCACTTAGTTCCATCCATTCAGACTCAACATTTACTAGGTTTTTATCAACTTCACTTTTTTCAAGTAACACTTTCTTTAACTGATCTTTATTCTGCTCAGAGTAAATTTCAGTATCCGCTAAAATAGTTTCTAGCTTTGCTTGGCTTTCAGTGAGTTCATCCAGCTGCTTTTCTAACTTTTTCAGCTTATTACGCAAAGGCTGCAATTTTTTTCTACGATCCGCATCTAATTGTCGCTGTTCTTTTTTTGATGTTTTAACTTCGCCTTCATCTGCACCAGCACTTTGCTTTGACTCATCCTTTACAAAGTCAGAGATATATTTTGCATAGTCATCCAAATCACCGTCAAAGGCTTCTGCTTTCCCATCATGCACAATGATTAATTCATCCGTCACTGTTTTTAATAGATGACGATCATGAGATACAATCACCATTGCACCTGTAAAGCCTTGTAATGCCACACTTAAAGCATGGCGCATTTGCAGGTCTAAATGATTGGTTGGCTCATCCAGTAACAGCAGATTAGGCTTTTGATAAACCAGCAACGCTAATACCAAACGTGCTTTTTCACCTCCCGAGAAAGGTTTAACGGGTTCATCGACTCGTTCGCCTTGAAAGCCAAAGCCGCCTAAATAGTTGCGTAAGTCTTGCTCTCTGGCTTCTTTATCTAGCGCTCGTAATTGTTCAAGAGCCGACAAGTCAAGGCTAAGCTGCTCTAGCTGGTGTTGCGCAAAGTAGCCTATTTTTAAGTCTTGCGCTTCCCATGACTCACCTTTTTGTGCTTTTAACTCGCCTGCCAAAAATTTGATTAAAGTTGATTTACCCGCACCATTTGGCCCAATTAAACCAATACGTTGTTCTGGCATGAGTTGCATTTTTAGGTTTTTAACAATACTCACATCGTCATAACCAATACTCGCATCGACTACGTTGAGTAAACGCTCTGGCAATTTTTCTGGCTCAAAAAACTGAAAATTAAACGGTGAGTCAACCTGCGCCGCTGAAATCTCCTCCATCCGACCCAATGCTTTTAAACGACTTTGTGCTTGCTTGGCTTTAGTCGCTTGTGCGCGGAAACGATCAACATAAGCCTGCATGTGGGCGCGCTCACGTTGCTGTTTTTCAAAAGCACTTTGTTGTTGCGCTAAACGCTCCGCACGAGTTTTTTCAAAGGCACTGTAGTTACCCGTGTATAAGCTAAGCTTGGCATGCTCAATGTGAGCAATATGCCGAACCACCGTATCTAAAAATTCACGGTCATGCGAGATTAAAATCAAAGTACCTGCGTATTGAATCAACCAATTTTGAAGCCAAATAACTGCATCTAAATCTAGATGGTTGGTTGGCTCATCCAGCAATAATAAATCAGAGCGGCACATCAACGCCTGCGCTAAATTCAAACGCATCCGCCAACCACCAGAAAAACTATTAACCGGATTATTAATCTGCTCGCTCGAAAAGCCTAAACCATGTAATAAGGTCGCTGCTCTGCTCTCAGTTGTGTAGCCATCAATCACATCAAGCTGGCCGTGCAACTCACCTAAACGTGCACCTTCGGCTGTTTCTAATTGTTTAAGTAGCTCAATGTACTCAACATCGCCCTTCAATACATAAT
>JAZGFW010000302.1:0-54138 GCA_036479895.1 Cocleimonas sp.
CAATTGGGAAATGAAGAGGAAGCAATAGCAGCATCTAAAGAAATTTTAGAAACAGCTTGTAAAAAATGCGGATGCGGTCCTGGTTTACATCCTGATAATGGTAAATGTGAATTTTGTACTGGTCATCCCTCGAGTAATCCAGCGTGTCCTGGTTATGAAATAGAAGAAAAATCTTATACAATGACTTATTATGGAGATAGATCTGATCAATATGAAATGGCAACTTTTGATCTTAAATGGGCCAAAGATGATCCAAGACTAGAAAACTTTTGTAATATGCCCTATAATACCATTTTAAGTTACAAGATAAATAAAGATGGAACTAAAAAATTCATTGAAGTAGAAATAGACGGAAAGAAATTTGTTTCCGTTGCTGAATTAAAACGCGTATTAATATTAATTGAGGATCCTACGGTAAGACGATTAAATATTAAAGAACCGATAGATATACTAAAGGGGTTATTAAAATGAGAAAGTTTCTAAATCGAATTGTAAAACCAAATAAACGCCTAACAACGGCAGGAGATAATATTAGTACTATAACAATACCTGATAATGATTTTATAGGAATTCCAAAAAGATTCCGACTTATCCGAGGCAAGAAAATGCCACCTAATTCTAAAATGGTTTCAAGACCTTCTAGATGGGGCAATCCAAAGAAAATTGGCGATGTAGTACAAGGCGTTGAATTAGACCGGGATGGCGTAATAGTTTTCTATGAAGAATGGTTGGACGGGAACCTATTTATTAATCCTAATTTCCTAGATCCACTTAGGGGTTTTAATTTAGGATGCCCCTGTCCTTTAAATTTAAAATGTCATGTCGATATCATTTTTAAGAAAATGAGAAAATTATATCCCGGCGAATTTGAACCTAATATTAAATTGGAGGAAAACAAATGAGTGAAGATAAAACCACTTCAGAAATAGTTAAAAATATATTTGGTATTATAGACAAAGAAACGGCCGAATATAAAATTTATCAATGGCTTGATAGTTATAGTAATGCGGATTTTTATAGAATTGATGTTTATCGCGATGAAATGAAAAGGGATTGGTTTGATCCCGTGGGGCGATCTTTATTAGAAAGATTGGACGATATCAAAGAATGGCTATTTGAACCTGATAAAATAAAATATACATTTGTGATAAAAACATTTGAAAAATGGGTTAAAGCGGATTTCATAGACGGAAAATATACCAATTGGACCACTTTAATTGAAGATCCCAAGGATTATAAAGTATTGCTGGAAATGGCTAAAAGCATTTCTAATATGGTTGTATGATATAATGGGATATACCGAAGAAAAGCTGTTATTAAAAAAGGAACGAGAATTTTCATTACTTGAATTAGTCAAAGAAACACCAGGTATTACGGCATATCATATTAGCAAAAAATTAGATGTTGCTTATGGTTCGATTGAAAGAATAATAAGAGATCTTTTGGAAAATAATTTTATTAAAATCATTGAGATAAGAAGAAGAGGCCACACAAGAAAAACAATACATTTGAATACCAAATAATATTATTTTATATAAAATATCTTATGATATTCAATACTTTAATATATTGCATATAAAATATAGACTTAATATGGCATTAGAACGAACGGTGTTGTTAACATCAAAACAACATGAATTACTTATAAAAGTCCAAGCAGCTTATTTATTACAATATGGCGAAAAGTTGAAACTTAGAGATTTAGTATACACGGCGTTAAGTGGTTTTGTGACCTTAAAGGAGCTGAAAATAAATGATTGAACATTTAAAGAAATTTTGGGTTAATAATATCCAGAAAGTAGATAGAGGATTTTCTTATATTCCAGGATTAGGAGAATATCGTGCTTCACAAATACCTTATTGCCCGAAAAAACAAATATTAAGGAAAAAACCTGAATGGATGGATCCAATTGTTTTGGATTTAATTATACCAGATAAATTATTAGTTAATGACCCGGTGGCCTTGGGTTCTAATCAATCAGGAAATGCTATACACGAAAATGTGCAAAATACCGTTAAAAAATCAATTGAAACCTTTGCAATAGAAAAAAAGGTAAAGTCAACATTTTTTGGTTCTGTAAATGGTCTGCTAGAACCTTTTACAATTGGGGGTCATATTGATCTTATTCTATTATTGGGCAATAAATTATGCATTGTGGATATTAAAACCTTTAAACGGGTTGAACGATATCCAGCGGAAAGATATATGCCTAACGAGAAATATCTAGATCAATTGGCTATATATATGGGATTGACTGGAATTAAGAAGGGATTTATTTTATACATTAATCGTGAAGATTTTGAACCTTTGTTTTACGATATTGATAGACCGGATATTAGATTCACAAATATGCTAAAAAAATGTAATGAAATGTTAATCCATGAAACAAACGCCACCCTACCAGAAACCTTGCCCAAGGAATACAAAAAATATACAGGGCGAATGGAATTAAATTGGGAGTGTAATTATTGCGAATTCAAGGATTATTGTTTTCAAGAAGAGGATTGAATCATGAGATCAAATGAATTTTGGGATAAGGTAAACAGTTTTGATAATGACGGATTACGTGTATGGCTCGTAGAATTATGGTTTTCTAATATTGGATCGCATAAAGACGATTTAATTAAATATATATTTGATAGTATAGATAAAACAAAAGATTTAGAAAAACAAATTAATTTGCTAGAAGGATCCATCCCATTATCTATTATTCAAAAAATTAGTGACTTAGAATCTAAATTAGAAGAAAAAGATTGTAATAATTGTAGTGGGGGTATACACGGTTTGTGTGCAGGAAATTGTTATTGCGGTTGTCCAGAAAGTAATAGTAAACCAAAATTGGTAGACAAAACTATTTATGACGCGTGTTTAAAGACCATAGCTAAATACGAACAGGATAGAAAAGAGATACATGAATTAATTGATAATATAGAAGAATATAATTTAAGCGATTTATGGATCTTTAATAGGATCCAGGATTTGTGCAAATGAGCGATCTAGAAAAATTTGAAATTTCAAAAAGAACCATGACCTGCAAAGATCAAGACATTGGCTTTGATCATAAGGTCCACAAAGAAAGTTATACTGTTTTAATGCAAAGCAAAAAAAAGGTAAAAATTACCGTATTTTGGCAGGTGGTTGAATAAATGAGCGAAATATCAAAAGAACAAGCACTTGAACTTTTCAAATCAGAGTTTTGGAAAACCCTATCCGCAAAAGAAATAGCAGAATTTCAACTTTTCACAAGAAGATTATGTATGCCATTTGTAGTTTTTCACAAAGCAATCGAAAAAGCATTAGATCGACCTGTTTGGATGCATGAATTTGGATCGAACATAAAAGGAATAAAAAAAGAATTTCTTGGGGAAATAGATCCTCCATCTCTACAAAAAATAATTGAATTAATTCCTAAAGACAAAAGAATAATTATTATGAAAAATGAATTAGATGACCAGGTGATTAAATGAACAATCCAGGCCAAGTTAAATGTAGCAAATGTAAGCAACTAATCGATTACTCGGGAACGTGCAATCATTATGATCATACATTATGCGAGGGTTGCTGCGAAGATAAAGACTGGAGGAAATAGTTAATGAGTAAGATGAAAGAGTTATTTGACGTTGTTAAGGATCATATTAATGCAGCCGATAGACAATTATTGAAGGAATGCTGGGATCATCGTGGATCCAAAGTTAAATCAGAATTAGATAAAGCCTTAGAAGGGCTAGATAAATTAAAAATATACTTTTATGAAGTTATGATATCAAAATTAGAGGAGTTAGGCGTATGAGTAAAATAGACGGTCTTAGTGCGGATAGTGTAAAAAGTTTTAATTTCGGTGGTATAGAATATGAGAAACACGGGGATTTCTTTTATGATCCAGATATCCCCTTGAATAAATTAAATACCACTGATTATGTATTTGGATTAAAAATTAGGTATTTTAAACCTTGGAATAAAAAATTAATCGATCGAATAAAACCCCCCAAATGGTTTATTTTCATTACTTTATTTATTATTATAATTGAAATGGTGATTCTATAATGGTTAATAGTACGGAAGGCTATAAACAGCATAGACAAATAATACAACTAAAAGCAAAAACAATGACAAAAATATTTGAGGGGCTTTCCCCTAAGGGTTGGATGGCCGATGTTTTAGAAGTATGTAAACCAGAATTTACCAAGAATTCAGGTAATAGGACAACAATCAAAAGTCTAGGCTTTGATTTATTAAGAGCGAGGTTTGATAATGAGCAATAGTACAATCTTAAGCAAATTTAGGAGTAAAGCTAAATCTAAAATGTACAAAATAATAAAAGAAAATCCTGGAATATCCGCGATGCCTAGTGCTATTGGAAAAAAAGCAGGGCTTAATTTAAATAAAAGTACTTATTGGGGTCATATCCAATATTTGAAAGCAAAGGATTTTATTATAGAAATAAACGGTCGTTATTTTGTTAATGGAGATGTCTAAATGAATTCAGAGATAATTTCAACTAAACACAAATGTTTGAATATAGGCTTTAAAAACCGGTTTGGAGATAAAAAGGAATATTCTTGTTTGGATTTACCCCCTTCATTAATACATAAGGCTATTAGAGAATGGTTATGTTTTAATTGTGCAGAAAAACAAGTTAGATTTCATAAATTAAAACAGCACTCTTCACGTTATGGAGATGATTTCTTATAACAAATGATATAATAGAACATTTCTGTGATGATTGTGGCCGGTCTCTATCCGGAGATGAATATCCTTATCATTCTTCTGATCATTCAATTAAAACATTAACTAAATATAATTCTAAATGGTGTGCTAATTGTAATGAGGCAAAACATGATCAATGTTCTAAAATTATTAAAAATGCGATAGAAACAATAAAATGTATTTGCCCTCACGAAATTGAATTTGATAGAGATGAATTGTGGTATATTAGGATGCAATTAAAGAAAGCAGCCAAAGGCACGCTAAATGGGTATGAAATAGGTATTTATCAAAAAATAGCCATAATGAGAGGCGAAAAAACTCAAGAAGAGGTAGCATTAGAAAATGAATACTAAATCAGTTGTAGTTGGGGGTATAAGAAAAGATAAAATGCCTGAAGATTCCGGATTTCATATTTATTCTTTAGATGAATTTCAAAAAGCCGATCTGCTTAATTTAGTAGTAACAATAGCTTATCAAAATGGATTAGCAATGGAAGACGCTAAAATTATAATTAAATCTTACATAGATGATATTATTACAAAGGAGGAAACCGAGTAAATGAGTGAAAATATCGAAGATCAACAATTTTATTGTTTGTCTTGTCAATTTAGCGAACATTGTTTCGGATTATCAGAATGGTGTGAATGCGAATGCACACGGAGGAGTTAATAATTGACTGGTTCAGTTATATCCAAGAAACCACGTGAACATTGTATTTGTGGGAAATTTACCCCAAAAGAAGATGGTGTATTTCTTGAATATTGCAGTGAAGAATGCTGGTCGGCGTCATTTGAAGAACCACCTGTTAATGAAATTGGTGAATCAATTGAATAGTGAAAGTCATTTAACCAAGGATAATCAACGCAAAGATTGTAAATTACACGGATTTGCACAATATGACGATGGCAGTTTTCATCTAGAGGTTGAATTACCATATGAAATTATAGTCGAAAAAACACAAACTAAATTTCTTAGATTATTTTTTGATAAAAGCAGCAAAGAATTTATTCAAATGATGGGGATTGAACTTTGAGTAAAGAAATTAATATTGGTAATGTTGAAACAGTCAATACTTGGTGTGATGTTTGTAATAAACGAACAAAATCATTTTTCTTTGGAGCTAGATTTGTATGCACTGAATGTGAAACAGAATCAAATTATGAGGAATCCGAAATGAGTACAGAAACGAGTGATCCAGCAATTATTATTATTCCAAATAAGGAAACAAAGGAATTATCTCAAACATGCTGTAGGCTAATTGCTGGATTAATAAAAAATGTAAAAGATACTACATTCACCTTAGAGGAAACAGATACTCATTTTATCCATAAGATAGAATTGAGATTGAAAAAAAGAGGCGATGGATAATGTGTATAATCTGGATTATAAGCAAATTGAGACATTGGTGGCATATTCATATACGAAAAATGTGGTGGGGGAAATGTCGCTATTGTAATCCCACACCTTCTTGTAAATGTAAAGATTGTTTAGAAGAAACTTTCAAACCTTATGAGGTAGGATTTCGTGAATGAGCGTATAACCAAGAAAAAATCAGTAATTCATTATGATTTGGATTTAGAATACGGGTATGTTTCCATTGCTTGTTATTATACATATTGGAAAAATCAAGGAGATATTAATATGCCTAATTGGAAAAATACAACAGATGAAGATAAAGTTACTTGTAAAAGGTGTTTAGGCATGTTAAAAACAGATTTAAGGAGTATTGAATGAAAACACTAAAAGAAATAATTAATAAAACATTAAGAGAGATAGGTAGCCAACAGGCTAGGTTAGAGGACGATTTTGTTTTCAAATTTATGTATAACCACATTTTAAGTTGTGATAACTGGGATTTTAATAATTACCAATTAATAGTTAAAATTAATCATGGTTGCTTTTATTCAGATATAATTGCCGTTTGTCTAGAATGTGGATGTACATCAAATATTAAATTTCCAGAAATATTAAATTCATATAATCTAATTAACACAAATAAGAGGAATAACTTAAATAGTATTAATACCCATATATAATTATGGAAATACAAACCTTTAACTTTTCAAAAGAATTGATCAAACCTATCAAAGGCGTTAACGCAGTTACACACGCCACTTTGAACTATTCGGACGCAGTTTGTGGGTATGAATCATCTTTCATAACAATAGCCTCTATTTCCGGTAGGGGTTTGGTAAATTGTGAAGATTGCTTTAATAATAAAAAAATAATTTTTATCTGTGAATGTGGATCTGTTGAAATAGACCAAAGAAGAAGATATCCATGTGCTGTATGCGGTACCGGAAAAATGAAAATCACAAGACGAGTGATAAAAATTGAGTAAGGAAATAGAGCTTGATAACCTACAAGTATCTGTAGAAGGCGATCGACTTAGTTTTTTTATATACGGTGAGGACGGCTCAGCAATTCAACTTATATCACCCGGCGAAGCCAGAAAATTGTATGAATTTATAGGTGAATATTTACTAGAATAAGGAATTGAATTAAATGAAAATACACGAAATTAAAACTCACTTGGGAAACCAAAAATACACATCCGTCTGTGGGTTAAAAAATTTACAAAGAGATCAAGTAACTATTATGGGAATAGGCTTAGCTTGTTTAAATTGTAAACGAATATTAAATAGTCGGAGTAATTAAAATGACCAGAAAAGAAGAGATTATAAAAATATTAGATGATTGTGATTTTTGCTCATCTTCAGGCTGTTGTATGGCCTGCGATGATACATGCGATAATCATAAAGATATTCGAAAAGAATTGGAAGAAATATTCCGTATTGAGAGAAAGGACAAAATATTATGTGAAGAATGTGGTGCTTTATCTGATACAGAAGAATGTGATTATTGCCAAAACGAAGAGGAAAACGGAATATGAAACTACCCAAAATAAAACTAGAAAAAGAATTAAAAAATCATAATGATTTAATTGTAAATATTGAAATAATCAATATTAAGAAAGCATATTCAAATTATAAAATCAATAAAATGTTACATTACAAAAAGGAAATGAAATACCAAATGGAACCAAAGAAAACAAAGGAAAGAGAGGAATTAGAAAAAATGTACGAGCAAGGAGATTGTATGCTTGATTGTGCAATGTGTTTGGAAGCACCAAGACCAAGTATAGCAGAACCATATTGTAAAGATTGCAGAAAGCGAATTGGTGAACCAATATGAGACGTACTGAATTTATTCCAGGAAAACCTATTTTGTTTTTCCATCTTGAAAAAATGAAAGCTGATATTAAAATGAAATGGAAATCATTAGAAGGATATTTAGCCTATCGAACTATTGATGCTTGGATCTGTGATAAGAATAATTGCATCCAAGATTTATTTCCAACAGAGTTAAGAATTTCTAAAAATGATCTTGAAACCATTATTAGTAAATTAAGCGGAAGTGTAGATTCAGAATAATGAAAAAAGAACAATTAATATTTGAGCTGCAACAGGAATTGAGAGCCAATAAACTAGAAAAGATTTTGATAGAAAAACCTACTAGTTTAAAATTTCTGGATACACTCAATTTTTGGTTAGCCCCCTTTCCAAGATCTTATGGTACATGGATACAAAATTTATACAAATTAGAACTTAAGGTGGCAAATTAATGACTGAAGATTTTATTATAGAAAATGACGTCCTATATATTGATACAAGAGAAACTAGCGTATTATTTAAAATAATTCCTTTTATGAATGCTAAAGGCATATCTATAAAAACAATTCCTATTACCGAAAGTTTGGATATGAGTGGTGATTATTATTATAAATGTGATAAAGGAGAATTACTTATTGAAAGAAAGCAAATGGCAGATCTAGACGGTTCTATTGATGACGAGAGCGTTTTTTATCAATCTCAAAAAATGGCTTTATGGCTTCAAGCTGGAAATAAAAGATATGCTTTTATTAAAACAATAGGTAATAATGATACAATGAATCATCATGCGAATATAAATTTTGCACAAAGGATCGGAGCAACGGAATCAGTAACGTCACGCACCGGTATTCCTTTACAAAATTATTCACATGAAAGGGGATTTATTTGGAGTATATACAAAAACATACGATCGCTAAGAGAAGGTAAAATGGGTCAATTCAGAACACTTGATTTATTTAAGTATGTATTTCCGGATATCGATTTAAAATTAGAAGACCAAAAAACAATTCATATTAACGTCCTTCGTTGTTATGGTGCATCGAAAAAACAAGCAATTGAAATTGTTAATGAATTTGATATTGAAAGTTATGAAAGTCTAGGTTTACTATCAAAAATTAAGGATCTTAAGGGTATTAAAGGGGTAGGTTCGAAGACTTCTGAAAAAATATTTAAAAGAATGAGAATATCAGGAAGTAATAATAAATGAAGTGTATTTGTGGTACTAATAATCCTTTTAATTCTAAATTCTGTATAGAATGTGGTGTTTATCTAGAAAAGAATAACGCATCCAATGTATTACCAATAAAACCAATTTCTAGTCTTTGTGGAATATGTGGGTCTATTAAGTGTATATCTAAGCACATACCGTCGATATCTCAACAATACAATGAAGCATTAGAAAACATACAGAAATTTAGGCATAAACGATATTTAAGAAATATTTGGAAAGATAAACCATATCCTATGTTGCTTGCATCTGAACAGACTAGGCGATTAATGTCAAAAACTTTTGGTGTGGAAGCTGTTATGTCTAGGAAAATTCGATCGATTGATCGATATAAGGAAAAACAATCGTATATAAAGGGTGGTTATGAATTATAATAAAACATAAACCAAGTTGTATAATACCACCTGATTATAGAATTATTCCTAATCCTTATCATAATCTAAAGGATTTTATTATTGAGATAGAAGATGGATATCATTTTATAGATGACGTTAAATATTGTCCTTTTTGTGGTATTAAATTAGAATGATCTATCCAGATCGCAATAATATAATTCTAGACGTACGCGGTGCATTATGGTTCCTGGAGAATTTACCAGAAGAAAGATGGGAAACTATTGATACTATTGTATTGGATCCTCCTTACTATGATTCAGACAAAAAAACCGATGTTGAAAAAGTAAACTCGAGAACTAAATTAAAAAAACCTTCTAGAAGTAGGATTAGAGTAAAATATTTTAGCCCGCATACTCGTTTAATGAATAGTTTTATCCGAAGAAAAATAATAGGATATATCAAATATAAAATGAATGAAGATACACGGGTTTTACATTTTCATAGTGTACGGGATAGATTACCCAAATTAGAAAATTTTTGCTGTGATCATGAGTGGATTAAACCCATTAAAATAGTTATGACCGGAAATAATGATAGAAAGAATATAGAATATATCCGGATTGAAGGACCTAAAATAGAAGGAAACACTATGGTAGGTCGAACATTAAATCAAGCAATTGTTAATTGCGAACCAGAAATGATTATCGGAAATAAAGCCCCTACTATTGTTAGGGCTTGTGCCAAACCAGAAAAATTATTTATTGAATTATTTAGGCATTTAGATAGTAGACATGTTCTAGATCCTTTTGCTGGATGGGGTAGATCTATAAGTGCTGCTTTGAAAATGGGCCTAAAAATAGATGCCTGTGATTCCGATGTATTGGATCCAAGATTAAAGAAACAATATAATATCTATAAATCAATGGAATACAAAGAATATGTTCAAAAAATGCAAACAACAATAGATTATGAATTTGAATGAATGCTAGTTTACTAGTGACAAAAATTAATATATAAAGGGGTCTTTAGTAGGAACTAATGTATCCAAAATTTGTCCGTAATCGAATTTTAAGAGACTTATTTACCAAGTAAGCACAAATATATTCAATAGATAATATAAGTACTAAATCAATTATAGAACAAATATTTTCAATCATCAGACGTATTTAATGAAATAATATTATTGATAATAAATCATTAGTGCAAAAAATAACTTCATAAAAGAAGAATTAATCTTCATTATTGAAGAAAATAACTGCAATGTTTATATATCTCCACGACGTATATATAATTATGGCAATTCAAACCACTAACTTCTTCTCTGGAAACAAAACATTCGATACTAAACCCGAAGCTCAAAAATACTATGATAAAATGAATGTAGATTACAAAAATATTCATTTCTTCCCCCTTCAAGGCGGAGGTTATATTATCAGCTTTTTAAATGCAAAATTAAGATAGTTAAAGGATAAGGAATTGAATTAAATGGGAAAACTAAATAAAATCAAAATAATCAAAATGTTTTTGGAACATGATATAATTAGTTTGGATCTAGTTATGGAGCTACATTCATCAAGCAAAAATGCTACCAGAATGATATTAGCTGATATGACCAAGAGAGGGATCCTAATTAAATTACACGGATATACTTATCTACTTAATACTAAACCATTAATAAAAATGGCTGTGCAATTTTACGAAGAATTCAATTTATAATGTATTACAAAAATGTATTACATATTCGATAAATTTATAATAATAACAATAAAAATGTATTTTACCGATGGATAAAATAAAAAAAAGCCAACTTATATCCTTTAGAATAAATGAGGAAGAACAAAAGAATTTGGATATTATTTTAGAAAGTAAAAAATTTAAAAATCGGTCTAATGCAATTAAAGAATCTATAAAATTAATGAGTAAATCAATATCGCAAGAATTAGCTGGAGAGACATAAAGGGGGCGTTTTATATTAAGTCTGGATTAGAAATACCACGTGTTAAAGAAAGCCCATTTCGTACCAAAAGAACAGAAATAATAGATGAATTGTTTACTATCCAAGAAAAATTACCACACTATCTATACACACTATCCACAAAGGAACGGCACATGATTCATTATAGTGAAATTGAGGGAATTTATAAAAGAGATATAGACGATTCTTTTATTGAAAAAGTAATAGGCGATATTATGTTACAGAAAGCGGATTGGTATAACACGGAAAGCAACAAATCGGAAATTGTAACCGGTAGAAATGGATTATTATCTTGGTTCCATTTGAGAAGGGTGGGGGAAATAACCAAGATAATTAATGAATATAAGTTAGAACTTAATGTCTGTGGGTTAAATAGTGACATTGAAGAATTTAGTCGTTTCAGTAAGTTTGACCCGGAAGAACAAACGGTTCTTTTTAACATGAAAAATACAGCAATTAAATTTAATTTAATAACTAAAAAAATGGAAGATATAGGTTATTCAAAAGACAACATGTTTCTATCTAAATTACAAGTAGATTATGATCCTGATTTCGATAATTCGCTTTGGCTAAAATCAATCAGGCAAATTATACCAAATGAAAAACAACGGAAGATATTACAAAGATGGGTAGCCTATTCATTAATTAATAAATATTTCAAATGGCAAGTATCAATATTATTGTATGGTCCAAGGGCCAATAACGGAAAAAATACTGTAATGAATTCAATTGGTTCATTATTTAGTTTTCCAAAAACGACAACGTTAGAAAGAATATCTAATAAATTTGGCCTTTATCAATTAAGAAATTCAGATTTTATTATTGCGGATGAATCTGATGCTTATTTTAATAATACATCTAATTTCAAAAATCTAATAACTGGGGAAAAAATGACAATAGAAGGTAAGGGGCTTAGTGAACAAGAAGCATTAATTGATGCTAAATTAATTATTGCAGCTAATAAATTATCCCCGGCTATTGTTAGTGATAAAGGAACTATGCGTAGAATAATTGTATTACTAACCCCTGAATCTTTTGCAAATTCCGATGTTAGAGACCCTTATTTAGAAGAAAAATTAATAAGCCAGAATACAGGCATATTCAATTGGGCACTCGAGGAATTACCTAATTTAATAAATAATGTAAAATCATATCAAGAAGGGGTTGCCGAACGTACTAAGAAAATATTTGAAGATAATCAAAATATATTTGCCAATTTTATGGTTTCTTATTGTTTAGAAAACGGCGATTGTAAATTAGATGAGCTTAGTTATTGGTATGATCAGTATTGTGACAAATACCAAGGTGTATCCCTTAATAGAGTAAAAATAGGCATGTTAATAAAAGAAATGTATTCACCTGATAGAGTATCAAAAAGTGGAGTAAAATCTGATATGGATCATACTAAGTCCACTACTTTATATACGGGTATATCATTAAATAAACATAAATTATTGAATGAATTTCCTAATTATGTAGAAATAAAAAATCAATTAGATTTCTTTGGTGATGACGAAGAAAATCATATTAAATTATTAAGATGGGTAATAGAAGAATTGGAAGTTCAGAAAGAAGGTATAATATATACCAGTATATACGATCAAGGAAAGAAATTCGGAATGAGGAAAGAAGAATGTAAGGAATGGCTCAATAAATGGGTAAGTGACGGATTATTAATAAAAAATGCTGGAGTGGTTAAAATTGGAAAAATATAAAATAAAAAAAATTGAAACAAGCATAAGATATTATAAAATTCTTTTAGATAAACAAAAGAATATATTAGAAATAGGTTTTACTAATGAGAAGGAACTCGATCAATTCTATTTCCTTTGTCATTCTTGTAAAGATGGGTTAAGATCAAATCAAGGGCATGATAATATAATTATCCAGGCAATAGGGCATATGGCTTCTGAAAACCATATGATATTATTAAGTAAGGGGGATTGATTATGAACAAATATCATTCACCAAAAATCTATAATAAATCAAGTGAACAAATGACTGAAATAGAAAACGATACAGTTCATCTTGTTATTACTTCCCCCCCTTATAACGCAGGAATAGATTACGAAGGATATAATGATACACAAGTATGGAGTGCATATATCAAAATGATTTCTCAAGTATTTAGCGAATGTTTTAGAGTTTTAGTTCCAGGAGGACGTATCGCAATTAATTGTGCTAATTTGGGTCGTAATCCTTATTTTCCTCTTAGATCATTACTTGAGGCATGTTTGCTTAAATCTGATTTTGATCTTATGGGTGAAATAATTTGGGAAAAAACATGGGGTACTGATTCTCATGCTTGGGGTTCATATAAGAAACCAACACGCCCGGCTATTCGCGATGTTCATGAATATATATTACTTGCTAGTAAAGGTAGAAATCCAATAACAAATGATTGTGAAGGAGAAATTACATTAGAAAAAAATGAATTTGCGAAATCTACTTTATCTATTTGGAAATTAAATCCAAGCAAAGATAGAAATGGAAAACATCCAGCACCTTTTCCTGAAGCAATTCCAAGAAGATTAATTCGATTATTTACATTTACAAATCAGATAGTTTTAGATCCTTTTGCAGGTAGTGGAACTACATTAAAAGTGGCAGGAGAATCAAAAAGACGTTCTATTGGATATGAAATAAGTAAATCGTATTATGATAAATTTCTTATGCGATTATTAAAATCAGGTATTCAATCGAATTTATCAGATTATTATATTAATTTATTTGAAAATACAAAGGAGCCTGTTTATAACAAATGAAATCAAAACAGTTAATAATAGATTTGTGTTGTGGTGGTGGGGTTTTAGCGGAAGCATTTTATGATTCAGTTGGATTGGATAATAATAGAAAAGCATTAGAATATTATCCTAATATGAAAGTATTAGGTGATGCAACAAAAACGCCTTTTAGAAACAAGGCGAGTAGTTTTGTTCATAGTTCTCCTCCTTGTCAAAAATTTAGTTCTGCTAGTCATGGTAATCAAGATAAACATATTAATATTATTGATAATGTTAGAGAAGAACAGTTAAGAATAACATCGGAGCATTACTGTATAGAAAATGTTCCTGGAGCACCAATTAGAGAAGATTTAATCTTGTGTGCCGCTAATTTTGAATTACCTACAATTAGACATAGAAAATTTGAATTATCGTTTTATGTACCACAAATGAAATGTAAAACTCATAAACCTATGATTAGGCCAAAATCAGTTTATGCTAAAGATAGAGGTTGGAGAACAAAATATTATTTTGCTAATCGTAAAGGAAACAGTAAAAGAAATCAATTAATGTTAGGTTGTCGTGATCTCCCTGGTGAAATATCAGGTGAAGGCGTTCCATCAGCATATATGCGATATATATTAGAATATCTAGATAAAGATATTAAACAACCAAAATTAGAGGAATATTTTGAAAATGAATGAAAATAATAATTATGACTTGGCTGTTTTACAGTCAATAATAGATGAAAAGAAAGATTTCTTAATAAGAAAGCAAAATGAACTAAAATTAATTTCTATGGAAATTACACAAGTAAGTAGACAAATAGACGAATTAGACGCCGTTCATAAAAAATTGGATAATTTTAACAAAATATCTAATCTTCCCGTTTGTCGTATTTGCAATGCGACATTTTATCATGATTTTGAAAAATCAGATAATGTATGTTTAAAATGCGAACCTAAAGAAGTGACATCCCATGACTAAGATAGAATGGACCCAAACAATCGATAAAAAAGGTAATAAAACAAAAGGAAAATCCTGGAACCCAATTACGGGTTGTACTCAAATTTCAAAAGGCTGTCGATCCTGTTATGCTAAGGTAATGCATAAGAGACTTAAAGGAATGGGTAAAAAGAAATATCAATTTGATTTTAAAAAAGTAATATTCCATGAAAGTGAATTAACTATCCCCGCAACCTGGAAGAAACCAAGAAAGATATTTGTTTGTAGTATGTCAGACCTATTTCACGAAAAAGTAGAAGATCGGCAAATAAGGGCCATTCTAGGAATAATAGAAGTTAATCCTCAACATACTTTCCAATTACTTACCAAAAGAGCAGAAAGATTGCCAAACTTCGTGTATCCATCTAATGTATGGCTAGGTGTAACGATCGAGCATAATGATTATGTTAAGCGTGCCGATTATTTAAGAAAAACGAATGCTAAAGTCAAGTTTATATCGGCAGAACCACTTCTAGGATATCTTATTGATATTATATTAACAGATATAAATTGGGTAATCGTTGGTGGGGAATCTGGACCAAAAACAAAGGTCAGAAGAATGCACTATCCTTGGGTTAGACACCTTAAAGATAAAATAGATCGGTATGATAATATTAGGTTCTTCTATAAGCAAGGTGGTTCACATAATCAATGTCATTCTTTTGTAAAGGAATATCACAAAGACGATCCAGGGTGTAATTCTAAAGGATGTAAAATATTGGATGGCCGTGTATGGGAGGAATTGCCATAAAACGAAGTAAAATAGATCATCTAGCATTAATGCGTCTAAAAGATAAAGAAAGGCAATATCCTGAAAAAGTCCATACTTTAACGAGAAATAAAATTTTTGAATTTTTTCCTATTATTAATTTTGATATACCTAATTTCATAATGATTAATACAAAAGAAAATCCTTCTAAACATATAGGTATAACATTTACTAAAACTAGATTATTAGGATATATATTCTTTAGATATGACAACGTTTTTAAGTCGATTCCTTTCGGATTAAAATGTTTTAATATATTAGATTTGAGGCCTTTGTTATGACCCGATTAAAAATTACAAGTAATAAAACAGGAATATTTAATATTTCAATTGATGATATTGATATTTCACATATGCTTGAAAAAGTTAGTTTTGATTTAAATCCTAATACAATGCCAATAGTAAACATAACCCTAAAACCACTTGAAGTATTAATTGATATAGAAGATATAAATTACATAATAAAAGCAAAAGAGAAATATCATAAAAAATTACAACTTTTGAAAAGAATTAAACCCTAGTTGGATCAACGGATAACAATGATTTTATGTTTTGTAGACTTATATAAATTATAGTGGCCGAAGAATATCGAACATTTATGACAGCTTTACTTGCATCTATGAAAGAACTTAGAGAGGCTTATAACAAAAGTATATCTGAATTTAATCAAAATATAGAACGACAATTAGAAGTTCATGAATCATTATTATTTGTACATAAAGACATTATGAAAAATGTTCAAGATATGAGTGTTTTTATGTCTGAAGTTCCTGATTTATTAATTTCAATAGAGGCGTATTCCAGGCGTGTTTCAGATACTTATAATGGGTACGGTCTAGGTTTCAATGAAATACAAGAAAAACTTGATAAATTGTTAGAAAAAGTCACAGGAAATAATAATGAGTAAAAATATTATGAAAAAAACTAGTTCTATATTTAATTTTGTAGAACTATTACAGAGAAAATGGGAATTCTTTAAAGAAGATCACCTTCTTAGTTTAATCTTAACAATGGTAACTGCTTCATTTATTAAAATGATATTTACGCGAGAATGGTTCGATTTAATCATATTTGGGTTAATTCTAATTACGTTGATTTTTGCGACTTTTTGGAAATATTATTTTGATTTACAAAATAGAAAGCAGCGATTATTAGAAGAAAAACAAGACGCAGAACTTTCTATGGAACGTGTCAATTCATGGAAACAAATAAGAACAATTGATTTGATGGTGCAAAATAACTTTGAAACAAGTCAAACTTTAATTCACGGAGCATTTACAGAATTAAAAAAACTAGATACAAATCATTCTTTTAATTCTCATGTTAATTCAGTAGATGAAACCCTCGAGTTATTAAGAGGCAAAATAAAACTTTATTCTATGAATTATAAGGAATTTATTATCAAATTTTATGGTGGGGATAAATTAGAAGCTGATGAACCCCGTCTAGATAATTTACCAAGATTAGATTCAGATGAACTAGTTTCTGAACTTCAACAATCTAAATTAATTGATAGTAACGATATAAGCATAGGTAAAAAGACAAAAGAGATAAAAGATTATCACCCGGATACTCACGAACTTAACACTTAATTAATTGGGAATAATAGGCCTTACTCGTAAATCTCTTTACAATTTGTTTATTATATTTTTTATCATATAATCCAGCCATCTTTAATTTCCATTTATCTATTTTTTCTAATTCAATTTCATAACTACGTCGATAATCGCTAGGGGCTAATAAAGAAGATATGCCGTCTAATTCATATTCTTCAATAGAAGTCCATTCGCCTTCTTCTACATATTCTAAAACAAATTCGGCGGTATCAGCAGCATCAGTTTGAATATAATCTTTATTCGTATTTACCACTATAATATAATCCAATTAATAATTTATTAAACTATTTATGGCATATCGGTTCCATATCTACCCACAATATAAGTTAGTGGTACTATGATTAGGATCCAATACCAGTTATTAATTATCCAGTCTATTATGCTTTTGCTATTCATTTTAAAGCCCCCACTTTTGTTTCTTCTTCTGTTAAAACCACTATATATTCACATTTAAAACATTCAAATGCAAATCCTTTAGTTTCCGTTTGTTCTGGATGGGTATTAATACACTCAACCCTTTTTTGCGTCATACCGTCATAATTAAAACATACCATTAATTTTTTTATTATATTGATCTTTTAAAAATATTTATAATAATATTTATAATAATAAATAAAAATATAAAATAAAATAAATATTTTTTTATAGATAAAAATAAATACAATATTAATGTCAGAAAAATCAAAGACAGTAAGTTTATCCGATAAGGCACATGAAATTCTTGTGAAGGTATCGGGCATGCGTAAAGCTAACAAGCGTAATGATTGGAAGATGCAAGATATCGCATCTGAATGCATTATCGAGAAATACACAAAAGGTGATCAATAAATGGAAATAATAGCAAAAGTAGTAAGATATAATGGAATGTTACAGAATAATTATCAGGCTTGGGATATTGAAATAGAAGGTAAATTACACTTTTTAACTTCTGAAGAAAATAGGAGTAACGAATTAAAAGATGGCTTGACTTATAAATTATTAGTTAATCCATGGCAATCAGGCACGACAACAAAATATATACTGTTACCGAAAAGTGAAATAGTATTATATGCTAAAGAAACGGAAACTAAAGCAGAAGGAACGGGACCGTTAGGATTAGACGCAACAGGTCTTGAAAAGGATAAGCCTGGATATTACGAGGGGACAGGTCCACTGTCTTCTGTGGGCACAAGTGATAATCAATCTTTAACAGTTACCAGACAAGCTATGATTCAACAATTCGATGATTATCAATATGTTATGAATAGAATTGTTGACAAAAAAGATTGGGTAATTATAAAAGGTAAAGAAGTTTTGAAAAAATCCGGGTTTATTAAAATAGCTACTTTCTTTGGGGTATCCGTTTCTATCAATCGATCTGATATTGAAGATTTATCAATTGGTGGTAATTTTAAATTTCGAATGCGGGCTAAAGCAACAATGCCCAATGGTCGATTTATGGAAGCCGTGGGGATGTGTTCGTCCGAAGAATATCACGATCAAAATTTTTCACGATCCGAGCACGTCATATACGCAACAGCGGAAACAAGAGCATCCGTGCGTGCTATTTCTAAATTGATGGGTATGGGTATGGTATCAGAAGACGAGATGATTTAAATGGATGTAGACGAAAAAATAAGGCGTCAAATAAACGCCAAGGTAAGAGAATTATATCTTATTTCAGGTGGGGTTTCCTTAATTAACTATACAATCACGATATCTGAAGAATATGAAGCCAACGAAAAAAAATTATATCAAAAAATGTCATTTAATTTGGAGATATCCGCTTCTGGAACCAGCGAAGATAAAACTAACGTGGTTATCCGTTTTGGAGGAGATAAAATAATAATCGCTTTTGTAGAAAAATGGTATATTAAATTATCAGAACTAATGTTTAAACTATACAAACTGGATAAGAAAATGGGGGCTAAAATATATCTAGATAAATTTGTGGAGGTAGGCGAATGACTGAAAAAGATTTAGTAGAAGAAATCCTGGGAAAAGACAATAATGAATTAGACCCAAATTCAATGTTGATTTGGTGGGAGCTTACTAACAAGGTTAATGTAGCCCAACCTAAGACCCGTATTATTCGATTGACAATCAATGAGGCTAGATCCGGGGAAGATTTTCTTTCTGAAAAAGTAAACGAAAAAATTATGGGTAAAATAAAGAAGTTAGTTGATGACGGTTCATTTAAATATCCTCTATTTATTAGAACAGACCTTTCTAGTATTAAACATGATTTTATTAATACTTGTTATATTGAAAAAGAAGAAAATTTGGAAAGAAACCTCGATAATTTAATAATGGAAAATAGATGTCTTGGATTTATGGGTGTCCCTTTCTTAGCTATTGTAATTAGGGAATATATACCCCTTGATTCTCGATTTAAAGCCTTTTTTGGTCATATGCCTGTTGCCCCGGAAATCAGATTTTTTTATAAAGATGGAAAATTTGAATGTTATCATAATTATTGGCCTAAAGATTCAATACAAGATAATCCAACAAACGATCCAGATGAATGGGAAAAGAAATGGGAAGAAATGGATACTGAAATACATCAAATAGCTGACGAAGTAATGAAAGATGCTGATAAAATAGCAGCCGTTTTAGATGGTTATTGGTCCATTGATTTTGCAAAGGCAAAAGACGGAAGATGGCTGTTTATAGATTCGGCACAAGGGGATGCTTCATATCATGGTCCACATCCACTAAAATATACCGGACCGTTAGATATTAAAGAAAAGAAAATTTATACGCAAGAGGAAATGGATAATGCAATTAGAAATATAAAATTTTCAGAAATGAAATTCGATTTATCAGAAGATATAGAATTTAAAATAACATATGAACACCAAGAGCATTTCGTAAAATTTATGCAAAAAGTTCTATCCGTTAAAAAATATCAGAAATTAGCTGATAAATTAGGTCTTGTTTTTGAATTCATGGAAGAGGACGAAGAAAAGATCTCCGGCAACATTCAATCCTAGTTATTATGGGTGATAAAAATGAAAATCAAAGAATTAATTGAAAAATTGAAATCATGTGATCCTGAAGAAGAAGTTATATTAGCTAAGGATAATGAAGGAAATGGATATAGTCCATTGTCTAATATTAGTCATGACATTTATAGACCTGAATCTACTTGGAGTGGTGAACTTGTAGAATATGAACGAAATCGTAAAGATGGAGATATTGATGTAGTTACTTTGTGGCCGGTGAATTAAATGAACGAAAAAGAAATTAGAAAATTAATACACGAAAATAGTATTTACATAGCAAATAAATTATGCGATTTAGATCACGAAATAGTAAAATATTTCGTGAAAACTAATAATTATATTCCACCGGATTATGCATATGTTGATCATAATGCTGGACGTAATAGGAAGTTAATTTTAAGATGGATTGCTTTAGCAATTGAAGCACAATTTGCTGATAGTAATTGTATTATAATTACGGGGCATGATACCTATAAAGCAATTGCATTAATTTTAAAAGGAACAATTTCAAAATCAAATATTATATTAAGTGGAGAATTGTTATCTCAATTGATCGATCAAGAAGTATCTGATATTCCCGTAATTGCAATAGATGGTTTGCTTAAAGATACAATTACTAGAATATATATAATAAAACAAGATAGTATAAAATATTATAATGGAAATTTAACATTAGAATTCTCAAAAGAACATAAATTAGGTATAATAAAAGATCTTCATGGAGGAGTAGAATTATTACTAAAATAAAATTAACCTGTTCTATAACGTGGAAAACAAATAAAGGATCCAAAAGCGAGAAAGAAGATTTTACCATCGATACTGAAAAACTAGATAATAGTTCAGTCGCTTTAGAACAAAAAGAAGCATTTGATAATTTTACCAAACTAATCGTTAAAAAAATAGGTAAAGACGAATATAATGAACGACAATCCAGCATCGAAGAATATGATTAACTATCTAGTATAACTATCTAGTATACCTATTAAAATATCTAATAAAGATAAAAATAACAAGTATCATATCGATCTTTTGTCTAATTAATTGGATATAATTCATTACTAAATATTTTGTCTTTATGCGGGTAATATTTTGCGGTTAATCTCCCTAAATATATGAAAATTGATATTTTAAATAATGTAAATATATATGGGAAGGGGTCATAATTAATTTCGGTTGATGAATAAATCCAACTTTGGTTCATGCGTAACCAATATGACCACACATCAATATTAAAATAATAAATACAATTAATGGCTAATGTTATTAAAACTGCTAAATATCTTTTTTTCATTCTAATTATTTTCCAAAACTTTTATTCTTTGGTTGAGTTTTTTCATTTCTTCAATAATAATTACCGTCATTCTTGCCCTATAATCAATTGAATCGGGCCGACCTTTAATATCATAATTAATTACTTCAGGAAGAATTTCACTAATATCTTCTGCCATATATCCAAAAAGATTAATTTTTTTATTGGAAATCAAATTAAATGTTTCTGGTTCAGGAAACTGATAAATAATTGATGTATCAAGTTCAAAATTTCCAAAGTTCTCTTTGTATCTTTTACTAGATGATGATTTAGCAACCTGTCCCGCGGCGTCTATTTCAACGGCTGTCCCCGAAACGGTCGGTGTATCATTCATCCAAAAGGCGTTCCATCTATTTGAAGCACCCCCTAAATTAACGCTATCAGATGAAGTTGGTCTAATGGCTGATGTTGATAATAAACCAGTTAACGTCGCAGTTCCATTAATAATTAATGCTCCAGAAGCTAGTTGTAATAAATCGGTATCTGCGGTAATACCAATATCCCCACCGTCAACTAAAAGATTATTGGATAACGTTACAAGTCCAGCAGTACTTATCGTAATTGCACTAGCGGCACTAGCGGTCGCTAATATAAGACTACCAGTTGTTTCATTTTTTATGACAAAATCATCATTTCCACTACTAGAATGACCAATAAAACCAGTATTGCCTCCTTGATCACGAAATTGTATAACATTAGAAGGTGTTCCAGAGGTATTTGCATCTATTATCAAACCCGTACCACCATCATGATTTATAACAATATCTTGGTTTACGGTAAGAGCTACATTGAATATAGCTAAATTAGATCCTGCACTCACATCAAATAATATTGCATCGCTATCATCTCTATCCAATACACGGAAAGATCCTCTCGTTCTAGCATATATATGGCCACTATCCGCGTTATCTAAATATAAATTTCTTGTACCCGTAGCGGATATAATAGAAATCCACGAATCCGTGGTATCATGGAAAATCTGCATATCTCCTCCAGAGGCACTTCCTAATCCAATTATAGCATTATCAGGTAAATGTAAATTTTGGGTGGGTATGATACCAAACCCCACGTCGCCTCCGAGAAGATTAAAAACTATATTTTTTAACGTATTATCGGTATGTTGAGCTTGTAACCAACCAAAAGTAGAATCAGTTGAAATACCCGAAGTTAACGTAGTTCCTGTTCCTGTTTTTGCTATTTGGGATGCAGCATTAGCAATCGTTGTTGAATGGGTTACATTTGGATCTCCACCTGCGTTCTTTAAATGTAATAGAGACGTAGGTGTGACACCAACCCCCATTTTCATAGCCGTTCCGGAAGCCGCGGATAATTCTAATGTTCTATTACTTGTATCCAAATCGAATAAAGTAAGATTACTGTCATCTTGATCTATTATTAAAAATTTGTTTCTAAGATTAGCTTGGATATTCCCGTCACCCGAATTATTTTGAAGATGTATATGTTGACCATTACCGCTACCAGATTGAAATATCACAAGACGACCATTAGTTATAGTACTAGTGTTCGTTAACCAACTATCCGTCCCATCGTGATACATTCTTAAATCGTCGCCTGCACCGGCGAAGAACCCCTCATTATCTGCTTGGTTTTTTGTACTACCTGTAACATAAACATCACCCGAAAAATAACCTCCATTCGGGGCATATATAATTTGATTATTTATTTGATTAGCATCTAATATACTATCTGAAGTTCTAAGATATATCCAAGCCAAAGGTGTAGTATCAACCGGGGTCCATCCAGTACTTGAAACCTCTGGCAATTGATTACCGTCCGTTGTAATGTCACCTGAACTAGTACTAACAACCCCCGAGCTATTGATATATATCAAAATAAATCTAGCTTGACCCGCGGACATTGCATTAAAAGCCGTGGATAAATCAATTTTAGTATTACTAATTGTTCTTTTTGCCCCGTTATTAAAAGATACCCCGGCAGCAACATCAAGATGATCACCTGAAGCTGTTAAATCTGTTTCTGTATCTACGGTAACGTCGCAACCGGATACAACCTGATTTCCTTGACTACCCATGATTATTTCATTGATATCTTCGGCGAAATATCGATTATTACCAGATCCTGCAGAATGAAAATCCTGATAAAATATTTGTTTTCCAAAGGCCATTTATTATTCTCCTTATTTTGTTGCGGTGATTTTACGCACGACTTCATCAAATTGATTAGGAAAGGCCTTATGCAATTTATTATTCAATTCTAAGTCATCTTTAATTATTTGATCTTTTTCTTCTGTGGTCATTCCTGGAATAATTATTTCGTATAACTTAGTTATTTCTATATTCTCGTCAGATAATGATTGTTGTAATTCATCTATTTCCGCTTGTACTTTTTGTATTCTTGCTAGATATCTTATTTTGCTATCTGCGAGTTCACTTAGAAATTGACGTCTATTAACAATTTTGGTTTCTGATTTACTGATGGCTATATTCCCATCATTATCAATTAAAATTTCTTCTGACATTATGGTTCGGTCCTCATTTGTAACAATATATGATTATTATTGCAATTATTATTTTTGCAATCAGCTCGAGTAACATTTCCATCCTTATCGGCAATTAAGATCCAATCTTCCTTGCCACAAACATCACACATTACAACGAAATCTTTTTCTTTTTCGTCTAATTTGGATAAATTAATCATTATGGTTTCGCCTCCACTTTAATTACAGCCTTTTCTTTGATAATATCCTTCGGTTTATCTTTGGTTTCTACGGTCGTAGTAACATTTTCCTCTTTCATAGCATCTAAAATTTCTTCCTTGGTAACATTTGTCTCTTCTTTAGTTTCGGATTCTTCTTCCTCAATAAGACCCAAACTTTGAATTTGTTCTTTATTCAAATTCTCATGTGGATAAACTTCTAATATGACATCAATTAATATTTCTAGTTTGTCTTCAATATTTACAATACGACCATTCAATTCATTTTTATATATTTCATTTTCTTGATAAAATTGATTAGATGTCCTATCAAGGGCTGATATTTTCTCTTTTGCACCCGCAATATCATCACTAAGGGCATTTCGAACATCCGTTATTCTATTAAATACAATAGCGTCATTTTGCGTTAATTGCTGGACGAGTTTATTGTCTTTATTTTTAGCCTTTTCAGCTATTTGTTTATTTTGTCTTATGAATTTTCTATCTTTGTTTTTACTTTTTTTTGTCATTTTATTTGCTCCTTTATATTGCTTCTCTAAAACTTATTCTGGCTCTTGTTTTTACATTTTCACCCGTTTTTTTATTCAATGGAGAGCCTAATATTAATCGAGCCATTAAATTATTATTTTCAAATAACCCCCATTCTGTTGCTGAAAAAGTTACGATATCGCCGTCTTCAATTAAATTTTCAAATATCGCTTCTCCTATCCCAGTATCGTCTTGAGGAAATCCTGCTTCCATTCCTTGTCGGGTACCCGGCAAACTATCATTATCAAGATCTGTATCGCTAGTTGTTACGGGTGTTGTTCCTGTCCCGTATTCCATGATAGTATTAGCGTTATTTAATGGATTTACTATCTTACCTTGGCATAAATCCCTCATAAGATTAAGAAAGGCAATCATCAATTTAATAGGATCATTATCACTAAATGCACTAGTTATTCTTATTCTAAATATCTCATCTGCGGATTTAGAAAAACTAGATCCTAATACTACCCGTGCCATTAATATTCCATCTACCTTGAATCCTATTTCTTGTGCAGTAAATGTAATAATATCGCTATCTGATAAACTAGATTGATGTTCCATTTCAGCGTCACCACCGTCTCCGGGATATCCGGAATCCATTTCTTTATCAGTGCCTGAAATCGGAATATCCAATGCAGAATCTGTTATCATTACCCCGGTTGTTCCACTTCCAAGTTCTATTGTTGTATTAGCAGCGTCGAATTTTGTTACTGCTTCACCTTGTACAATATCACGTAATCTATCAAGCATAACAGTTAATGGTATCATATCGGTTGAAGTAACAACGCTATTCCAAGCGGTGGGTTGTGTATTCCAAATTACGCCGTCATCTTGTCCACTATCATTCCAAGTATAATTTAAATTAGTTTGTTTCTCAATAACAACACTTGGTGTTATCGCTGCTACTAAAAAAATATCCGCTAAAATAATTAATGGTAAAGAATTATTAATATTTCTTTTTTGTAATTGCCTTTTATCATATAATAAATCTGAAATGGTTTCATCATAATCAGGATTGTAAATATATACCTTAATAATCGTTTCTGGAACATCTAACCAATGGGTTACACTATGAATGTATGTTAGTTGATTTACCCATCCTAATTGAGCATAATTAATTCTTATTAATCCTGTTCCTTGAAGATTAAGATCCTGCGGTACTGATAAATCGCCGGGTATTATTTCCCCCGAATCTTTAGTTACCCTTGAATTAAGATATTTTCTTATTTGTGGTTCGGTAGTTGCATCAGGAACATCTAAAAATCCAGTACGCGTGAAATTATCGGCGATGCTTCCTAAATCCTGTTTTTTAAAGACTTGGCCAGCATCATCAATTGCATAGAAACTATTCTTTATTTTATGTTTTATTTTTGGAAAACTAGGAGTAAAAAAGTCTTCTCCTTCTGTATAATTTATACCCAGATCATTATTAGCTCTGGGTTGGAATCTCCATTCTAAAGTAGGCGATAATCTTAAACTATGATTCTCTCTTAAAACTAATTCTTGCATTATTTCTAATGGTGTCATATAAAAAAATATATCATCATACGTTGTAGTAGTAGGATCCAAATTATAATTAAATAAATTTAATCCATAAGTATCTAAAAGATCAGCAATAATTACATCTGCGGTATTATTATTACAATCATAAGTTGTAATAGGATCACCATGTAATATAATCGCATAATCAACCGAATAAATATTTAAATATCCATTTTCATTAGGATGCCAATCTTCAACAATCCCCGTATATTTTCCTTCCCCGTTTTGAATTATTTCTAATCGTTTGTTTCCAGTAACTAATAATAGATTCACATTACTATTATCTTCGTCATCTGATATTTCCAATGAAGCAATATTAATTTGATATACATGATCTACGTCAGTATACTTTCCAATATAAAGATCATTTGTCAATACGTTTCCTTGTATTTGTAAACTAGGTGTGTCTTGACTTAGATTGTAAATATCGGCTCTTTCAATTTCAGTTAAAACATGATCATAGATACGAACGTCATCCATTTCACCATCATAATCTTGGTTACTCCAATTGCCTAATCGAATTTGTGTTGCTGTAGTTGAAGATATAGCTACGGTAATTGTAGTTTGTAAAACATTTCCTTTATAATATCTTAAATCTGTCCCATCATACGTTAATGTTACATGAGTTAAAATATCATTCGGAAAATCGGCATGAGCACCATAACTAACGATAGTTACACCATTACTAAAAATTCTTAATTCGTCATCCCCCGCTGTGGGTTTAATATAAATAATAAGCAAATCAGAAGCATTAGAAGCATGTCCACAACTATAATATACATTAGATGGTGCCCCAGGAGTCTTTAACCATCCAGACAACGACCAAGCTGATAAATTGCTTAATTTTGCTAATGTTGATGGTAATGTAATATAATCCGTGGTTCCGTTAAATACCCCCGCATTATTAATTTTCCCAGTAACAAAAGTGACACCATTATTAGTTCCATTTTTATTATTCCCTGAATAATCCAGAACATCCTTATCTAACGGATAATAAGCAGCCAAAGCCATTAAATTACCTCCGTGCTACTATTAAATTTATATCCTGAATTATAATCGGGGTTATTAAACCAAGTTATACACATAAATATATTATATATTGAATAGCAATAGTAATAAAATTGATCAAGTAACATAGTTGAAATTATAATTAAATCATCCCCTGTAAAAGTACTATCCAATATTACAATCATAAAAATCAGCTCAAACTTATACTAGTAACGGCAAAATCTAGTGTGACTATCCATACTATAGGACCTTCTCCACCTCTTACTGTTTTTGTCAAATTTCTTAACATCCCTAGAACGGTTTCAATATTGCTATTTCCATAATCCACTGATAATTCAACTATTTCAGTAGAGTTTGGATTCCATCTTTCAACCATAAGTTTCCATTTAGCAAATGGGGAAGTTCCCCCGGCATTTGTAAGCATAAAAGAACTGGTATATTCCGCACCTGTGCGACCAAAGGACGATTGTTTTTGTGTTAATGCAGAACTACTATCTTTTTTAGGAAAATCTTTTACTTTATCAATAAAATTAGGATTATTAATATCGACTATTGCACCTAAAATCGTTGTAACAACGGTCCCGGATGCTGGTTGTTTTAATTCTGTTGCCATTAGGTTGTATAGCCTCCTCTATTATATTGGGTTATACCTAATATTCCTTCTTTAACACCTCTTTTGGCATTATTTCTAATATTGTCAATATCTCTTCGATTAGATACCGTTAAATTATTGAAATTAACATTAATAACAGAACCAAGACTAGATTGATTATTATTTCCTCCGGATAAAGAACGCATAGTGCCAGCATCAATAATACCTTCATCTGTTCCTACCAAAGCTAAAACATCGTCTGTTGTGGTTCCCGTTTGTCCTACAATTCCACCTTTATCGAATGTTGGTATATCAATATCTAGTTTCCAATTAGGTTTTTTTACACCAGGTATTTTATCAACTAAACTAGCAATACTACCAAGAATACTATTAATAGGCGTTTCAATAGCCGTTTCCAAAGCACCCATAAGTCCATTTAACCCCCCCATAAGGGCATCAATAAGCATACCACCGAATTCCCCTACATCTATTCCAAATATTTTTTCAAATAATATTTTAAAAACATCAAAAATTAAACTAATTTTGTTTTCTATTTCATCCCAAACACCTGTAAATATTTGTTTAATTCCATCCCAAGCACGTTCCCAATCGCCTGTAAATACCCCCGTAATAAAATTAAGTAATCCAGTTAATATGGTCATATAATTTGTTATTGTATCCATAATACTTTCAAAAATTCTTATAAAAACAGGTTGAAGAACGTCTAGTAACCACGCCACTACTGGTTCAAGGGCGTCTAATATCACTTTTCCTAATTCAATAAATAAAGCAATTAAATTACCTATTGTTTCTTCATTTTCGCTATACCAATTAGAGAATATATCTATTAATGCACCTACCGTTGAATCTACAAAATCTTTTAATCCCCCGAAATTGGTTTTATAAGCAAGAAATAAAGCAGCAATAGCAAGAATAGCAAGACCCACCGGACCTAAAAGTAAAGTAAAAGATAAACCCATAGTACCTAATGCCGTTGATATTATCCCTAAACCCGCAGCTAAAGTTATTCCCGTCGCGATAAATGTTTGTACATCACCATCTAACCCCATAAATAAATCTGTTAACTTTTGAATATAAGGTATCAAAGCCTCAAATAAAGGTGCTATTCGATCTCCTAAAACCGAGAATACCATTTCAAATTGAAATCCTATTTCCGCTAGAGCAGCACCTAGTTCAGGTGATGACTTGATCATTGCCCCAAAAAAACCACCGACCACAGCGGTTGCTCCTGCTACGCCTTTTTGAATTCTACTCCAAGATTGAGCTTGTTTTTGCGAACTCGCTTCGACTGCGTCATCCATTTGAGGAAGAGTATTTGCAAATATATCATTAAGATAATCATTAGTAAGATCAAGTTGATTAGATATTTTTTCTAAAGTTTTTTCAAAAGAAGAACCCAAATTATCAATTGAATTTTCTGCATCTTTAGTCACTACTGAAACAACGGCTTGTAAAGGGAATTCTACCATATTATAATCACCTTATAATTTCCAGGCGTCATCTATTGATCCTTTTAATGCTTGCCCTTCTTTTCTAGCTTCCTCGTCCTCTAGAATAAACCATATATCTATCATATTAACGGCATCAACTTCATGGGGGAATTTTCCAAACATCATACCAATATCTTTCCGCGTCTTCATAAAAATAGTCCATGGATCCAAATTTTTATTGTCAACATTATCACCTGCATACATATAAGAAAATTTCTCCATTAGAAAAACTACTTTTTTCTTTTATCCTCCAGTGCAGCAGTGAACCTATTGGTAAACATTTGAATTTCATCAGGAAAGAAAGCGTTCCAAATACTTTCAAATACTTCAGAAGATTGCGGAATTTTTACCAATTCCTTAAAAATATCTATTGTAAGATTTGTTTTTTCCTTGACTTTCATGCTTTCGTCATCAGTATTCATTAATACTCTTATTTGACCCATATTTGGCATTTTAAATACAAATATGCCTTTATCAGTATCGTCCCCTTTGAATTCAAAAGCTATTTCTCGTTTTCCTAGATCTTCTTTTAATCTTTCATTTAAAATATAAACAGGTTTTTCTTGTACTTCCATTATTTAGTCACCTTTTTCTTTGGAAAAGTAACGGGAAAAGCTAAATGCATTATTTGATAAGCGTTCCGGTCTATTTGTAATTCCTTCAAGGTTTTAGCGTCCAGTCTCTTTTCGACTAGTTCAAATTGTTTCTCAATTCCTACTATATTATTTTTCAATGACCTTGATTCAGCATCATAGACTTGTTTAAGATGTCTAAGATCCGTTTTATTATTAATTAATTTTTGGGATATATCTTTTAGAAAATCACGTAATGAAACTTTTTTCTTCTGTTGAACTTCGCTTATATTTCCTTTTTTATCTATTTCATAACTCATTTTAATACCTCTATTTATCCTGGATTTGTATAAAGTGCTACACTATCCTCTGCTGAAGCACTCCAAGTTCCTTTTATTTTTACAGGCAATGCTTGTTTCCATGGTCCTCCTCCTCCTGGGCTTGTAGTATTTGGTTTACCTGTTTTTGCATTAGGAATAGTAATTGTTAAAGTATCATTAACAGCTCTTGTAATTACATGAGATATAGCAAAATCGGCGTAATCGTTACGAAGATCAAACAAATCCTCATCAGCCGGTCGAAGAACATAACTAGATACTAATTCTTGACTACCTGGAATTATCTCTGTTGGAGCACGACTAGAAAGACCATAGCCTGCTTGAAGATTATTTTTATATTGATATTGTGCTCTTTCACATAGAGCCTTATAAGCCACTGAATCAATAGTTAAAGTCGATGTTTGATGATATTCAAAAGGAACGGTTGCTAATTGTGCCGGTGTACCCGGTGTTTCATCAATTGAACCACTTAATGCAAATCCACTTAATGTGACTTCTGGAACTTCACCACTAATAAAAGTTAAATCAAAAGCATCTACTTCACTCCCAAGTAATTTAATACTAAAATCGCCATTTCCATATACAAATTCTTGACTAAGTGCAGGTAAAGTATTTGCAATTGTTAAAGCATGTGTATAAGGATCAGATCCCGATGTATTTAATCCACCCATGGCCCAATATAACCACGTCCAATTCTGAAGAGCTCCCTTTACTTCCCATGGAAAACTTTCTTTTCCGTGAAATAGCTCGTCGTTAAGGTTTCTCGTTTCTATGGCTGAAAAATTAAGCATTTCATTTTCTGGAGCTGCACTAAATGAACTAATCCTTATTGGATAAGGTTGATAAGAAGCATTCTCGACCCCTTTATCCGATTCTTCACCAAATTGTGCTTCTCTTAAATCAAGTAATACCATTATTGTTTCTCCGGTATTTCCATAATTGAACCGTCTAATGCCCGTTCAACCGTTTGGATTTTATGATCTTGCATATCAATTTCATTTTTGGTTTCTTGGATAGTCCAATCATTTCCCATCATATCCCACATTGAAGGAACCCAAATATTTGTTGATTTATGTTCGCTATTATAAAATATGAAATGCGGTGCGTATCCTAGATCGTTTTCTTGAATCAACATGACGTACATATCAATTCCGCGTATAATTCCATTCCAACCTTGTCTATATGCAAGTGCACCTTCTTTCAGTTTTGTCAATACTTGGCTAAAATTCTGACTGGTCAATATTTCTAGCGTATTTTCGTTACTCATTTTATCACTCATTTTATGCCGTCACATCCTCGTGTATATTATATAATCGTACTTCCATGATGTAACGATAGAATTTATTTCGACTCATATCAATTCCTCTTTGTTCAAATTCCATATAATTCCAAGGCGAAACAAGATTAGTTAGATTTGCTGCTAGTATATCTTCTACTTTTTCTCTTAATGTCTTAGCTCTATCTTTATTAGTTGATCTTATATCTACTCTAACTACTGAATCAGATTCTATAATAGGTAAGCATAATGTAGGATGATTTATTGATTCATTTGTACCAAATATAAAAATTCTATCATATCCGATCGAGAGGGATGGATTAACGCCTTCGTCATCGCGTAACGCTACTTGTACTGTACCCCTATCATAAGCACCCCAATTATCAACTTGAGAAGCATGATCAATGATTAGGACTGTATTTATCGCGTCTTTTGCTAGCGTCATCTTTATTCCTCACGTCATTTTCGTTTGTGCTCAACGCACTACGTTAAGATAATGTGACTTCTATAATTATAATTTAGATTGTATTTAAATGAAAAAATATTCATAAATAAATTGGTTTAAATGATTTATTATTATATTGTTTGATAGTGTCTGCTATTAATTCCGTCCACCGTTTCTGTAAATCGCCCCAACTAGGACCACCCGAATCTTCACTACGTACAATAGTATCAGGTAACCAATCTAATATTCTAGACGCTGCTCTCATTCCTGTTGCTTCTCCAATAGAAGCAGGAACGGTTTCATTACCTCCATATCGATATTTTAATCTAATTACGTCATAACCAAAAATAGGCAAATCTCCAAGAAGATATAATTTTCCTTCTTTTCCTTGTAAGAAATAATCGCCATTACTATCCTGTGGAGAACCTCCTGATGATCCGGTTATTAATAAATCAGTCCAAGTATCGGTGGTCGTTAATAATTCAAGTACATCGCCCTCACCATTATCTAAAGTCATGATTTCATCAAATTTTAAATCTTTAACTACACTCTTCCGACCATAGCCACCATAACCCCAATAACCAGCACCATAATAATCTCGACTTAAAAAATCGTGATATTCATAATCATCTACTGTTTTTAATCGCCAAGCACGATTACATTTATCATCTAGATGTTGCTCTGCACCCTCAATATAATCATTAATAATAGCTTCACTAATAGATCCTGCTAATTCATCAATATTGCCAGATGTAATTGCATCACCGTTTGCTGTTGTTAAATTAAGAATATTTGCAACTCTAACGGCTGTTACATAGGTTGGAGAAAATACCATTTATAGCCCCCTATCGCAATGGCAAGATCGGGGTAAATTTAATTATTCTATCATCATTAACCGCAACAGAAGAAGTTAAAGCAATTCTGTGTTTACCAAATAAAAATCGATCTAAATTATTTGTTGTATTTTCAGCAATAATAATATAATGATCTGTTGTATTTGCCAAACCTGTAACCTCTACTATTTTCATAGCTGCTACACCTGTTTTTGCATCAGCATCATTTACATCAGCAGGATAAATAGCTATTCCTAATGTAGCCGCACCACCATCTAAAGCTGGTATTTCTAAAAGAAAAGAATGAAATCTCCCGTACGCCTCAAATGTATCAGTTTTCTGTGTTTGACCATTTGCAATGGTTAATGATTTAGTTCGACCTAGATGACCTCTTGCTACATCAATTTTTGTTGAACTACCACGCCTATCTTCATCGAGAGCAGTATCTAATGGCATTTGGTATCTCCTATTTTGCTGTTATGGTTGTTCGAATAGCACCTAATGCCGCAGCTAAATCAACCGCATTTGCGACTTGTATTAACGCTCCATCCGCACCAGCATCATAGTCTGCATAATAAGCTAGAATTTTTCCATTTGTTTTATCATATTGCAAAATATATGTAGCAGTATCAAATTTAACGTCTATGATTGATCTAAGATTAAGTGCTGCTGCCAGATCTAATGTATCACCACCAGTAGCATAAGAAGCATTCATAGTAACGTCACGTATAAGTTCTTTTAGAGAACCCTTGCGGTTTACACGTGGTACGTTTGATACGACTGCTATTGTTGCTGCACCCATTTAATTCGACCTCGCTAGATATCTTATAGCATCTTTAACTGCTTCAATCCAGAATTTAGATGGTTTGCCTTTTTTATCTATTATTAATTTTATAGGAACTCGTTTATCAACTAGATGCCTTTTTATATGTTTTAATGGTATTCCACATTTTTTCGCATATGTTTTAGATATTGCAGGACTCGATTTATCAATTGATAAAGGATGTGATGTTGGATATGCCACCATAAACGTCCATTCCTTAGATTTTTGCATGAAAAAGGCAATATCTACCGGGTGATTAATTACAACAATATTACCTTGATCAAATTGGATCCCACCTTTCTTTCTTAAATATTGAGATCTACCATTATGCGAATAAGTACGCCCTGTTAATACCATAAATAATAATTCAGGTAATTGTTTAGATGTTTTTAATCTAGCTTCTTCCTCTTCTTTAGCCTTTAATCTAGCGTTTTCTTCTTTAAGTCTTGCAGCAGCTTCATCCTCTGCTTTGTCCTCGGCTTCTTTTTTTAATCTAGCCTCTTCAATTTCTTCCTCTGTTATTGTTTCGTTTTCTGACATTTTATTTTTCTCCATCTTTGCGGTATGGTTTCTTATACGCACCAATATCTTCTTGCGATAAAACACCATTTTGTTCTATAAGATCGACCCATAACTGTATTAAATCCTCTTTATAAAAATCATAGATTTTCAATTCTATACCAAATTTATCTGATATAGCATCTATACAATCATTCATAGTTAAACCAGTACTATTAATACGAGGATCTACTCCTTTAATTTCATAATTTTTATCTGGTGCGATAACTTCTTGTTTTGGGTCTTCTAGTGTAACTTGAAAATGATCTTTACCTGCTTTTTCACGTAATATGTGCCTTATATCCGTCCAAATGCGTTCTGCTTTGTCGGGGTGTTTACCTTCAGCTCCATAAATACCACGCCATGTATCTCCTAATTTAATGACGGATATTTCTTTCCACATATTTTTAGTTAATGTTATAGGATGCATCCTACGAAATTCAGAACGTAATTTTAGATCATAAAATTTTAATGGACCCACATAACGGATCCACATTCTTAATTTCAATTTACTATCAAAATCTAATCCACTTTTGAATACTCCTGCTAAATCATGATCGAAATCTTTTCTAATTTGTTTTTCAGTCTTATTATAGACATTCTTCCAATCTGCATCTGTTCGGAGTGCTCCTCGAAAATCTATCAGTTTTAATGACATTTAATGATTCCTATATTTATTTTTTTATTATTATTTATTAATATTAATATTTATTAATAAATTATTTATAATCTCGGAGCTGAAAATTTGCTCTTGGATTATGACTTTCTAATTCAAGAATAGATAATAGTGCTTCTTTATTCTTGAAAGCATCTAAATCAATATAATCATTAGATGCAAATAGAGTCGTTGGAAGAAGATCTTTTAAGAATGTTCCAACAGTAGCAGATAGATAAATTCCGTAGATTCGCTCAAGGGTATCAGTTGTAACAGTTGTGTCCTCAATGATAGGATAATCACGATATGAAGCAAGAGCATAACCACCTTCTTCTTTACCCACGGTATACATTCCGTTAAATCCGCCGGCCCATTTGGATACTTGCCTTTCAGATCCAACAAATCTTTGTTTGGACCCGGCTTCTTGATTCATTCTTTCTAGCATATTAGGACCAGTAATTAAAACAAATTGGCCTCCAGTCATATCTCCTTGTCTATATCTTCTTGTAGCAGCTAAAGCGGTGTCAATATCATCAAATGAGAAATCACGATCAACATCAGAATTATGATCAACATACGGATCTAGATCTGTAGATGCTGATTTATCAATACCAAAAATATCTTCGTCACCATCATCATAACTAACAGCAACCCTTAAAGCAGTTGTAGCAGTTAATCGATCTAATGATTCAACGTTTACTCCAGCTAATGTATTAAAATCCTGGGTAAGATAAGAATCTATATCACGCATATGTTCAGATTTGACTAATGGTCTTTGAGATTCAATACCAGGGATATTGTCATCGCCTGTTCTGGAAAGCAATTGAGCTTTTAAAGTTTCTTCATAAGTATGAACAATTTCCTTAGGTACATTATTATATTTTTCTGGTGTTTGATAATCGGTATCCGGTAAAACAGCACCTTCGGTCTGACCTCCACCGGTTGCATGCCTATCTACTGCATAATTCCAACCAGACATAGCCCAAGGAGCATGTGGGAAAACAGTTAATATATTAGCACTTAAATCTTGTGTTTGCCAAAGCCTAGAACCATAAACAATATTAACAAATCCAGCTTCTGTTGATGTTATAGGATCGTCGGCTTTAGATAGCCAAGTTAAATAATTAGAATCAGTATGTGGATAATAAGTGGCTAGTAAATCTTTTGTGGTTCTAAATTTAAAACTAGTTTTTTTCTGAAATAGTGGATTTCTTCCATCAAAAGTACGGCCTAAAACCTCCGCTTCATATTGCATACGCTTATCAATCATTGTATCGACATAATTGACTACTTGTGCGGCTTGGGCTTCGTTTAATTGTCCCCTGCTAGATTGTCTACTCATTTTAATTAGCCTCCACTGGTATTTTTAATTGACCTTTTAAATAAGGCATGATTTCGCTAATATCAGGATTATAACCAGGATCATTTGTCATTTTTCTTAAATGACTAACAACTTGGTTCTCATTAGGAAGGATGATGTCCTCTTTTTTGTCATCATCATCTTTTGTTCCTTGCTTACCTCCTCCGGAAATTTTTGTTTTCGGGGTACTAGCAATTGTTAAACCAAAATCTTCTGGATTTTTAAGTAACATTGATTTAGCTTCCTTTTGAATCATCTTTTGTAAGCCTTCTTCAGTTAATGTACCACCAATCATTTTGACCTGGGATTTAGTAGAAACACCAGAAGTAATAATACTCTTATCTCCATATTTCTTCATTAAATATTGTTGTGATGGTGATAATTCACTTACTGCCTTTAGTTTTTCAAGTTCTATACTTTGAGAAACTAAATCGTCAAGTATTTCTGATTGAATAACAACTTGATCAGGCCCTGCTTTTAAATCTGCCATTTTAGTTTTATTCGCTGGCATATCGTATTTATGACCACATTCAGGACAAGTCATTTTCTTGTATTCCGTATCTTTCTTGTCATCCGTCTTTTTATCATCTTTATCGTTATCCATCTTTTTTTTATCTTTATCATCTTTATCGTCTTTGTCGTTGTTATCCATTTTGGTTTTTCCACCTTGGGGTTTTTCTAATTCTTTCATTTTTGTTTTCAATTGTAAGTTTTCTTCTTCTAATTTGGCTGTACTCTTGTTATAATCATCTTTAAGTTTTTTAACTTCATCAACAGTACCTCCACAGTCGTCATTTGCCAATTTATTATCTCCTGGTTTTATTGATTTTAATTTATTGAGAATAACAGAGTATGGTTTGGATTGTGTCCCATCAGGACAAAAAGTAATACTCCAGAATTTAGTATCAGTAACTTTTTTTCCGCAATTTCCCTCGGCATCACACATTTTAACATGATTATGATCTGTTCCATAACCTCTTAATGATACTGCGGATAAAACGCCATCTTCGTACATTTTCCAAATACGGTCATCTAGAGGCTTAAGATCATCATACATCTTAGAAAATCCGTATATACAAGGTACATCTTTATTTACTTCAATGTTGAGTCTTTCTTTCATTTTGGGAAATTTTTCGGCTACTTCACCCATTGTCAATTGTTCTAAATGTTTGACTTTTCCAATAATTGTATCTGTGTGCATGAGTGTAGCTGTAACGCCTCTTTCTGATCCAAGCATTTCTGGGATCATTTTAGCGGCACTAGCCACATCATCTATTTCACCTTCATCATCTACGTGTTCTGATGTAACAATAAAATGGACAATACGCTCTGATAATTTACTCTTTTTCTTGACTAATTGATTATCTAATATTACTCCACTTAATTCAAAGAAATCACTATATACATGTGATATCCTTCGATCTAATGGGGTTTGTTGTAAATTGATATTAAGATCATTAACAGTCAATTGATCAGCAGCCATTACTCTATCAATATTATTAGAAGGGTTTTTAAATAAATCTAATATAAAATAATATTTAACATAATTAATGTAAATAAGACAATTAACTTAAATAGTATGGTGATAATATATAATTATGGACACTACTAAACTTAACCAACTAATCAAAAGACTAGGTAAAAAATCAGTTTCTCAAGTAGAAAAAGCTAAGAAATTAAATCGATCTTATTCTAAATCTGTTACCGTTAGAAGAGATACCTTTATGAAAATTTACAATTCTGAATTATTCAAAACAGTTTACAAATCTGGAACTAATGCAGGACCAAGAGAATTCAATCAATACCTTGACAAATCAGTTAATCTGGATGTTGTTGATCTAAAGGCTTCTTGTTATTATGATCCTGAAAATAAAGAATTCTATTATATCGATTGTTATTATAATTCAATGAATTTTACTTATTAATTAAATTGTTCATTAGCTTCTTTCCAAATCCTTTGTGCTTCTTTTTTAGTAGACTCTACTGCATTTCTCATAAATGGTCTAGCTCGTAATCCATTTTTTTCTATGTTTTTAGCAATCGCCCAAGCTACTTTATCGGGTTTTGGTATTCCAACCCTTCTACACCACGCAATTAAAGGAGCGATTGGTGGTCGGTGTCCGGGTTCCGTTCCAAATTCAACAGGTAAAACATAATCATCTGTATCAGGTCCTCCAAAACCAACAATACCTGTATTATTTTCCAGATCAACAATAGTTACTCCTGAACTATGCAACGCCCCTGTATCAAATGCTTTTGTTTCTCCAATAGTTAAATTATCCATGGCCTTTCCAAGTAGAAAATCAGTTGTGGCGTCTAGATACCATTTAATAACTTGTTTTTGAATCGATTTTGATTTTGATATAAATTGTTCAAATTGTTTTTTATCAAATGTTATATCTATACTCATTATATCGCCTATTGTATTGGCTCTACTGTTATATCCATTGCACATCCAACAGAAGTATTATTAGAACTTACATTATTAGCCCTCAATTTAAATAGAGTTAATGGAGAGAGTTTTCTAGGAGGTCTATAAACAATAGGAACCGATGAACTACCTAATGAAACTACGCTAATAGTTGCTTTTACTTGCCAAACTTCCCCCATTGGTTTAGATAATAATGTAATTTCAGCATCATTTGCTAAACCTTGTGTTCTTAAAATATGAGGTTGCAAGGAATGAATGAATGCTTCTTTACCGGATTCGACCGCAAAAACTGCCATTAAAGTTTCATTATTACCAGGTAAAATTACTGCCATGGTAATTCCTGAATCAACGGAACCTGTGGCAATTATAATTCCAGCATTTTCTCCACCGGACCCACCTGTCCTGATTATTGCCCTGAATAGACATTTATATGATTTGCTTGAAACTATTGGTGTAGTTCCATTTAGATTTAAAATCTCTGATTCTTTGATATCATTATTATCTATTCCTTCTATTTCTATTGTTCTTGCACCGGCCCCCCCAATATTATCAGTAGAATTATCAGATACAATAGAAACAGTTTGAGCACCGGACGGAAACCAATCCCATGTAAAACCATTATCTGTTATATCTTTTGTTTGTCCAGTATCTATATCCGGATTCCCACCAAATTTATTAACTGGATATGCACCTTCAATTATATTTTTGGCAATGGCTTCCTTATGATCTAGTCGTACAAATTCTCCTTCTTTACTTGTTTTAATAGGAACCCAATTATTATCTTTATCTTTTCCCCATCCCATATTACTGCACCGGTTCCACTGTTATATCCATACTCCCACCTATTAATAAATTGGTAGTACTAACATTACTTACATTTAATTTAAATAAAGTTAGAGGATCAAATTGTTTTGGAGGATCAAAAAGAACCACTGGAGCTGAATCGCCCGTTGTTTCCATACTAAAACGCTCTTTTACCTGCCATACCTCGCCGTTAGGCTTTGCTAATAAGGTAATTTCCGCAGAAACAGCAACGCCCGCTGTTCTTAAAGTTCTTAATTTTATTCCATGGATAAAACCCTCCTTACTTGTTTCGATTGCAAAGACGCACATCAAGGTTTGATTATTTCCTATTAATATTACGAACATAGTTGTTCCTGAATCAGTTGAACCTGTGCATGTAATATTCCCAATATTGGCTCCAACAGAACCAGCTGTTCTTATTATAGCTCTAAATAATAATTTGTAGGTTTTAGTCGATACAACGGGTGTAGTGCCATTTAAATTAATGGTTTCCGATACCTTCGCGTCATTTTCGTCTATTCCTTCGATAAATATTGTTAAAGCCCCGGTATCAGTTCCTGCTCCTCCATCTTCATCGTCACTTGATACAATGGAAACAGTCTGTGCGCCAGAAGGGAATAAATCCCACGTGAATCCGGTATCGGTCATATCCTCCGCTGCATCTACATCAGGATTTTCACCGAACTTATTAACAGAATAAGCTCCTGCAATTATACTTTTAGCGACCGCAGTTTTATGATCCATCCTTACAGGTTCTCCCTCTTTACTACCCACTGATTCTACCCAGTTACCATCTTTATCTCTGTGCCAAGTCATATGTTATATCTATATATATTATAACGATCAATTTTAAACGATTCTTCTTGGGGCAGATCTACAATTCCAATGCGGATTCAATTCCCTCTGATCGAATTTAGGAAAATGTTTTGCACCTACAAAGTCTACTATTTGAATTAGACGCGATAATGGAACTCCTGGTTTATTATAATATTGCATACCTTCAGCCTCAACAGTAGCTTTTATTTCTTTACAGCAATCTGTTGTCCTATGATCTCTACCAATACTCCATCCAAACAAATATGTTCCTCGAGGATCTCGTTGATTCCATTCTATCATTCGGCCTTGATTTATCACGTATTGTGAATCTGTTCTATTTACAGTTTCATATTTTCTTAATTCAGAAATTGCAATGCTTTTTAATATTTCTTCTAATTCAACCGCCGGGTCTATTAAAGCAGACATTAATTCAGGGATTTGAGTTAATCGACTAGCTAATCTTCCAGCTAAATTTACAATTCCCTCTTCTATTTTTGTATTTTTCATTACTTGATTAAATGCAATATCTATTAATTCTTTAGGGTAATATTCACGCCTACTACCTTCAATAAAGCCTAGTCTTAATATATTTCTAAGATGACTTTCGACACGTCCGTATAACTCTGTATATAATGATTGAGTTATTTCACTTATACTAGCATTAAGATCTAAATTGCTTTTAATATCAGTAATTACAGGCATTATTTCTTTACGCCAATAATCCACAACCGAATTTAATAATTTTTTTTCTAATTTTTCTTGACGTTTATCAGTTAATCTTAGAGGACCTGAAAACATCATTTTTCTATTTTTCCACCACGTCGTATTGTTTCCTTTTCGATGTCGTTTAGTTGATTAATAATATCTTCTGGGATAAACTTCCCTCCTTTATAAAATTCACCAAGAATATTTAATCCACCTTTAGGTGCTCTTAATTGTTGTTTTGCTTGCATTTTTTTACTAATATTTGCTCCCTCTTTAGCACGTACAACGGCGACTCTAACGGTTTCCTGTTCTTTTTTATCAAGTACGTATTTTCTATGATTACCGTCTAATAGATTAAGATTTGAATCTACTATAAGTGGCTGCATTTCATTTTTTTCTGTTAGATAATAAATAATTGTTCCTGCTCTTACTCTGGGAGATCCGTTCTTTATATCTTCTTCTTTAATTTCATAATCTGGGTGGGATTGTATTTCCCCTCTTTCTACCGTACGAAATTCAGTAAGTTCATAATCGTCTTCCCATTCCCATTCTGGCATTTCATCAACAAAAGTATAATAATTATTTTTTAATATAGGGGAATCTATAATTTCGTATCCTTCCGCTTTATTATCGCCTTCAGCCATTTTTTTTACATTAGGATATCCAGGTGCACCTTGGTATTTATCGGCCGCTGCCTGTTGATCTTTATCTATATCTAATTGTTTAACATCTTTTGTTGGATAAATTGATTGATAATTGGCTGGATCATCAGTGAATAAATCTGCATAAGGATCCTCTATTTTTTCACGTTCAATAACTTGTAATTCATTATTAGAATCCAATGTGCGATCAAACCTTAGTTGGTTTACCATAATTGCAACATACAACGCTTTCTTAGTTTTTAATTCTACTTCTGCAACTTCATCCTGTTCTTCGCTAGGAGCTAATTCTATGACCCAATCATTCAAACCTATTAATTTTGATAATGGACCTAAAATATTTAAATTCCAGGCATTTTGACCCGTTGCAATTGCTCGGTTAGTAACCGTAAATTGTAAACCTTCATTATTTAAGCCCCCACCTTGACTTACATCACCTCTAAATATTCTAGATACACCAAAAAATGCACCCATAGAATCTTTTGATTCGTCCCTTACCGCGATAAATTCCATTTCCACCGGTGAAGTATCAAATTTAACAAATTCTGGTTTTGCTCCTCCGGGTGATGGTTCATAAGGAAGTATACCTATGGCATTAGCATCTTTATCTAATATTCTACGCATTTTTTTTGCTTCTTCCCATACGTCTTCCCAAGAGCTAGCAGTAGGTAGTAATAAATATCCTGGTAATTTATGATAATGAGTATCGTCATAATAATCAGACATATGTTTTAATTGATTAGTTGTCAATGATAATTCATATCTAAGAGTTACGGCCGGTGGATATCCATATAAAGCTGAAGGACTATGTAATGACGAATGAAGAATTTCATTTTGAATATATTTAGTAATAACTGTATTTGTACCTGGTTCATAGCCATAAGCAATAACAGGATAGAGAAAATTATTACAATTATCAATATCGCATAAACCATCCGCATACCTCGAGGAATATTTTCTATGATCAACACAAGTATATTCATAAGTGCCTATTCTATTAGTTTTTGGCTCAACGGACCAAGCAATATTAGCTGGGTGTACCACCCATAATTGTTTAACTTCTGCAAAAACAATTAATCCGTTTTTAAGGATATAATCATTTTCAACTAATACCCACATATCATCAACCATATCGACGTATCGTTGATTTTCTTTTATGATATCGATTAAATGTTGGTTATTAGTATTAACAGTATAAGAGGCGTCGATCCATTCTTCTCCAATTTCTTTTTCTGATTCACTAGGAAATATAAATGGATATATATCTTCGGTATTTCCGCAATTATCACAACTTTCTGTTATCTGGTCATAATCAACGTTACATACAGGACATTTACAAGAAAATTTAGAAGTAATTTGTAAACCGTTTCGTGTTATTTCTTGCGTTCTCGCTTGTAATAATTGTCTTGCCGTAGAATTATACATCATTGACATGACCATTTGATCATAGGCTTCAGACGGGAATGAGACTATTTCCCCTGATTCTCCATAATAGTTCTGACGTGAAGATAAGACGTTAATATATGATTTTGATTTTTCTAATTGTATAGCGTTAGATTTTGCTTGAAATAAATTCTGTAATTGATTTGTAATACTTGATTTTGATTTTAATTCTTCTATTTGAGTGCTTAATATATCAATATTAGTTTGATATGAATCCAAAGTCCTACCCATGAAAAAACGAGCTAATCTACTTGTTTTGATATTAGTTTTTGTTTTGCTTTCTGATACAGTTGATGACATTTATTCATTAATAATAATTTAATGTTTTATAAAATAGAAAATGTAATTTCAACGGATAATAACGGAAAATTATCGGTTAATTATTGTATTAATTTTTACCAAATCCTACTTGACCTTGTTTCATTAATCTTTTTGCAATCCGGGTCATCCACCATCCTATTGTAGTATCGTCATATGCTGCTTTAGATTTATATTCTTTCTTAGCTGGAATTAATTGCCATCCTTTTAGTTCGTGAACAAAAGGTGCCATTGTTTGTATACTATATGTATCTCTTTGAGGAATGACAAATCGATTATCTCGAAAAGGTATATCAAGAGATGGAATCCCTATTGTTCTATTATGCTTATCACTCCCGGTACGATAAGGCGTAACATCAAATCCTTTTTTCCGACTAACATTACCAAACATTCTTTGAAATCCATTTTCTTCAGCCACGGCCTTTTTTATATATTCATCCCATTCATCTAGAAAATCATTCATTTTCCATTTAATATAATCCTCAACTTCTCCTTGTAATCCAAAACCAGGATCACGCTCGGTATTAAGATCAGCACCCTTGAAACGAACCATATCTAAAGGAATTTCAAGATTGTCTACCCATTCGGTAAGAAAGAAAACATTATAATCAGCGGAAACAGAAGGACTAATGGAAAAATCGAAACCTGCTGTAACGTCGCCCTCGGGGGTTCTTCTTAATTTCCAATCTTTTCCCTTTTCTTTTGCTCTATTAATCCAGCTATCTTTGAATAAAGCTAATTGTTGATTAGTTAATTTTAATAAAATTTCTCTTTCGTAATATATTTCTCCTTGTGTATCCCATTGTTCTATATGATAAGGAATGGGTCTTTTTTCAGGCCATAATACTCTTGGTTTTGGAGAAACGACACGAGTCATTATTATTGTAATAATTTCTTTAGTAAGATCTTTTACGCCATTTTCAATCAATTCATTTTCGATAGTATAGAATTCGCCTGAATCCATTATCTTTATTTTATGATCGTGCCATTCACTAACATAATCTCTCCAGATTTCAATATCTTCTTCCAGAATACCCGGATATTCTCCTCCACGAAATATTCCTTTTGCTATTTCTCCTTTCCTGATTTTATCTAATGGGTCTCCTTCTTCAACAACTGTTCCAATATACAATACTTGTGCGTTTTTACCTTCTATATTAGGCGTACGTGTACCAAAGACCGCACCAAGCAATATATTTTCTATATCAGCAATCGACATATTCATTCGTTCATTAATTATATCGTCAAGGGTGATTCTATCCGTATGCTTCATACGTACATTTCCACCCATTGATCGACCTATACTCGCGGATCCAATAGGAATGCCATTTGGAGCAATTCCTTTTAGAGCAATATTAGTTTTATTGTCAACGCTAAAATCATAACCTAAATCTAGATTTTCCGAAGCATGGATTAACATTCCTTTTAATCCACCCTCTCCATCTAGTCCTGTATGCCATTCCATTGCCTGATCTTTAGAATAACTTAATTGTAAATTAGTAAAGGATCTTTTGAAACGAGAAGGATAAGCTAACATATCTTGTGCGTTTAGCATTTGGGTCCATGTAGTTTTGATATGACCTCTCGAACTAGCTTCAAATACTGTATTATATATTTCCGCGTGATAATTCCATTTGCCATGAAAATCCGTTGGATGTTTTAAACAATCTTTGTATTTTAAACACGATTTAACGTCATTTCCCATGACATGCTTTTGAAAATAGGTTTTATTATTGAAGGCAAATTTACGGTGTACCTGCATCCCTGCGGTTGTTCTAGGTTCTTTGATTAATTCAGGTGCAGGAGCATGGTATACCATTTAAATTCAATTTTTCTTATCAATACCGAATATATTATTATCACCGGCATTCTCTTTTGAATAATCGATTTCTATTTTACGACCTTCTTCGTATTTTATACAATCACATTTATTGCAATCCAATATTACAATCATTTGTCGTGAAGGTGAATTTAATGGATCATCCACATTTTTTGTTCTATGACAATCTCTATCATGAATACAAACACAATAATATTTATATTTAACCACTCGGTCCATTGATTCAAATTCATCATTTGCTAATGTATTTGTATCTTGACAAAGATAACTATTTATTGATTGATCTTCCATAACAATAATATTTATTTATTTATATAAAAATATATTTCTATTATTTCGTTTGATTATTCATTAAATAAATAATTAATAAATTAATATTGAACTTACCTTATTTTTATTAATCACGTAGTTTTGTTATAGTATGTTTGAATATTATTTTTGATATACCTAAAGAAAATAATAACCCTAAAACCCATAAATTCTGTTATGATTGTGGTTCCTATAAATTCATTAAAACCATTTCTAATATTGTTTGTACGGTTTGCGGATTATGCACTAGTGAAAAATTATATTCAACCTTACAACCATTCAAAGAAGTAGCAGATTATTCACAACCAATTTTAACAAACAACAAAAAAGCTAATGAAGTAACGGACCGATTATTATACTGGATCCAACTGGAGATATCAATCGAGAAAAAAATTACATTGATTGTTGATATTAATACTTTAGCTAATGAATTTCATATTTTATCATTAAATTATCCTTCTGAATATTATCTTGCAGCAGCAATTATTTTTTCTAAACAATTTATATTTTTATCGCGTGAAATGGTAATAGGATACTTATTCAATGATTTTAACAAGGCATGTGGAAAAATGCTAAAAAAAATAGATAAATTAACGCGTGATAAGTACGATACCTTCGGAAATGACTTGAATACTGGATTAATATACTTAAAAGATAAATCAAATAATAAAAATGATAATCATTACAATGAATACTTAAGTAAATATTGGGAAAAGAAAATAATTCAAGTAAATAATATTGTTAATGGTAAGAAAATGACACAAACAAACGTATTAAAAAAATCTAGACTATCTCAAAATAGTTACTATCGAAATAAAAAGAGATTAAATGGATATAACCAATATAAACAACTTGGAAGACCCTCAATAATTGATAGTTGTCCTGAGGCCATTAATATTATATTACAATTATATAAAGAAGGAAAAACCCTTATCCAGATTAAAGAATATCTAATAGATAATTTATTGAATTTTGTTGAATTAAAAATATATTATAAAATCATCAGTTTATCAATACAAGCTATAAGGAATTATATATTAAAGAATCGAAACAATATTTAATTTTAAAATCCGCCACCTAGTTTTGGTTTTTCTAATTTTTGTCCAGTAACAGTTATTAAATCAGAAGAATTATCTATCCAAGAAATTTCGCCCCATTCTACAATAATTAATTCTTTATCACAGCTATTCCAAGTATTATTTTCTTCTGGTGCATATCTTCGATTACATCCAGGACAACTGATCCATAGGAAAAGCATTGGATCGAATTCTACTTCAAATTTAGTATTGCACCTAGAACATATTACAATTTTAGGTAGCTGCACGTTTTCAATTTTCATTTTTCTTATCTCCTAATAATATATACATATTTTTTTAGAACTTTTAATTTATCCCTTCCTTCGGCCAAATCAATAATTTCATCATCAACTAGATCTCGGATTGCTTTTTCAATTTCAACAAAAGGATAATTTAGATTCATAACGAGATCTGCTATATTGATAGATTGATTAACTGGTGCCATTTTTAATATTTCTGATTTTAAATTCATTTTATTTATTTGCTCCTAAAATTCAGAAACCATCAATTCTGCATATGACTTGACAAAATCCAATAATAGATTTGTTTTTTTAATTACCAATTCGTTTTTGTTGATTAATTCTATGTAATCCTTTCTATCATTATATTCAGGTCCTTTTAATTTCATGATATTAAAATTGGCTTGTTTGATTATTCCTTCAAATCTATATTGAATTTGAAGAATATTTGTAACATCATCAGATGCTTTGTAATATTGTAAAACACCCAATAATTCATCAAGTGTTATTTGTTCGGTTAGGGTATTGGTTAGTTGTTCCATATATAATATACTGTATTCGTCCTATTTAAACTAATCGACTTATTTATGTTATTTGGGTTAAATTATTATAATTATATATCTTTCCAAATTTCAGATAAATGAAATGTAATATGACCTCGAGGAAGAATGCATTCTATAAATTCACAATCTTGGTATATCATTTAATTAACTTCAAAATGGGATTGATGCTGTCCAAAGAGAGGGTGGCCGTGCTCTTTTACGCATATCCTTTTTTTACATTTCGTGCAATTAGGATGAAAATTATCGGGGTTTTTAACTGGAAGCCTTTTATTAATCTTAAGCAACATGCTTCCAAGAGGGGTATTATCCTCTTTAGCTCTTTTTTCCATGATACAATACTTACAATTCATTTTAGTTAGTCTCCTTCCAGTAATCCATGGGGATGACGCTTAATAAATATTAAACATCGTTTACAGGTAACTAACCAAGTCTTTAATGATATATATTTTGCCTTCCTATTGCATTTAGTTCCATTCTTTTTTTTCGGATCCTCTAAATGTATTTTCATTTTAATTATCTTTCCTTATTACAAATGCAATGGTGAATATTACGACCACACGCCTTGCATCTATTTAAATCGTCTACCTTACCACCGCATTTGATACAGGGCTGCAGGTGGTAAATTTTACTTTGGTCATAATTGTTTTCAAATTCGAAAAAGTTAGTTAGATTCAACATCTCTGACCTTTTTCCTTCTAACAAATATCGGGAAAATATCAAATGTACTCTGTGCGAATAATTCACGTTTTGCATGTACAGTAAAAGCATTCAAAGCTAGCATTAAAGCAAAAATAACAAATGCTTGTAATGGTTGCGGATCGAATATAAATGCCATTAAATTAAGACAAAGCAAGAAAATTAATCCAGGATAAAGCCACCAATTTTCAGATTTTTTATGACAACAATCACAAAAACCGTCTTCCGAAAATAAAGAGTGCCCCTTTGTACTGGATGTTTCTCTTTTACAAAAATCGCACCTCATTAATCAGAACCCCTTTTTAGTAGGTAAATTAAAATATCACTGATAAGCCAACCTAAACAAAACATAAGAAACGCCCAAAACCATAACGGTATTTTAACGTATATCATTTCAACAGGCTCCTTGTATTCGTATCCATTTTTCTTTACATTTAGGGCAAATACCATCCCAATCCATATCTTTAGTGATATCACCCACCATTGAAGACACGGTATCATAACTTACTCGATTATTACAAATCACTAGTTGGCATTTTTCTTTGTCGCCATTATGATATTCAATTGTGATATTTCTTAAAATATGTGTATTATAACTATTCAAATCACATTTCATTGTTGTATAGTAACTATGTGCATCGACAATAAATTCACTGATCATATTACTCATTAATTAAATTCCCCATCTAACATTATTCCCATATCAATGTATCCCTGTTCATTTCATATATAATAACAAATCTTTGCTTGCATTTAAAACATTCATAAGTTATCATTAATTCTAATTCATCTTTTGATTCCATTTCAACAGCATGGATTTCTTTTTTTCCACATTTAACACAATAAAATTCTTTAAAATCAATTGCTTCAATATTTTTAGTATTAAAACCAATATTTCTTAGATATCCTTTATATGTTATTTGAAAACTATTTATTGCTTCTTCTTTTTCAACGCTCATTATTCAAATTCCCCATCTAAAATTTTCTTTCGCAGAGTTATAAGCTCATTCAATCTTGCATTTATTTTTCCTCGAGTAAAAGAACCTTTTGCGTCCATTTTTTCTTGGGTCAATACGCCCATACGACTTAGAATATAATTCATTAAGTTTCCTTGATTCGAACTCATATTAATATCAGTTAATTTGCAAATACTAAATAGTTATTTATTACTGATTAAATATTTACTTAAAATCTATACTCCCATTTTCTCTTTACCGAATAAGGAATTGGTTTATCCCACGGATCATTCCTTTCGTTATGCGATATGTATTGTTTACCATCTTGGACCTTACTTCCATCTAGATCCTTTCTAACAGTACGACTCATCTTTACCACATTCTTTAGTATGATTTACTAAATCAAGAATTACTTCGGCAGCATTCTTACCAGTACTTACAAGCCCGTGTATTTTACACTCAATAACATATTCTGAAGGATCCTCTATTAATTTAAAATCTGTAAATTCCTTTAATGCGTCTAGTATAAATGCTTTACCTGGTGTTTTGTATATTGCCATTCACTATCTCCTTATATGATTATCGGGATGATAAGGTAAAAGCCTTTGCTTCATTTTGGATCGATCGATATATAATCCTTCTTCTTCATCAACAATTATTATTTCTATTTTATATATCTCTTTAAGGTCCTCTGGAAGTGCATCTGTTAATAATTTACCCAATATTTCTCTTCCTTTATCTGTTATCATTTCATATCTCCTTATATAATTATTAACGGAAAAACAAATATAACCATGCTACTAAAACCACAATCCAAGAAATACTAATAATTGTTTGACGTTTATCCAAGGTTTTAATTATTTCCGATTGTTTTACAGTGGTATCATATAATCGATTTAGATTAGAATTTGTATCAGTTACCCAATTGAGTAATTTGGTATTCGTATCATTATAATGTTTTACCAATTCGTCGAATTCGGTCCGTGTGGGGACTGGAGGAATATATGATTCTCCACTTGTTGCTCTATTATTAAATTCATTTCCCATAATATCCAATTCCTATACAATCATAAATCCTGAAAATTTGCAAACTGGATTACTACATTTAACAGGCATTTTAGCAGGAATTGAAGGCAATATAAATTTATCACCAATCAATCGACTATCGCAATCATCACAAAGTACATCGAGCAATTGCATTTCTTGTTTCTGTTCCTTTAATTTATCCGCGTTATATTCTGCTAAAGTTTTCATTCTTGACATATTTGTATCACTTTCCATATTTATCTTTCCTCTATTCTTTACTGGTCCATCTTGCCAACATTTCCCGCATTTAGGAATATTTTTTAATCCTTCAGATAATGGTTGATCTATTAATTTCAGAGGTACTACACCACTACCAACATTAATATTTTTCCAATGAATATCGCACTTTGTTTGATAATAATCATCATCTATACCAATATGTAAAATCATATTAATTCTCCTTTCTCTGTATTTTATCCTGGATAGATAATTCCTTTAACCCTTCATCTTCAATTGCATCCACAATATCCGCTAATCGTTCTGGACTAACTTCTAACAGCAACTCGCTTAGTTTATCAACTTGTTTTTGCTGCATAGTAATACTCTCGGCAGCAGTTCCTTGGTGGAGTGTACCCCATTCACCAATAAAATCATTAATTAATTCTCTTATTATTTTCGCTTTTTTATCTGATATTGTAGCATAGATCTTTAATTCGCCCGGAGGAAGTCCTAAATTGACTTGTCCAATGAATTTACGATATGCGCTTAGTTCACTAATAAATAAAAATTTACCAGCATATAATAAAACTTCTTGCCAATCCTCTATACTTGGATCCGCACCGATAGCTATCAATTCTTGCTCTAAATGATCTTTAAATGAATATTTTGGACTACCTCTATTACCTTTACGTGGTCCGTATTTACTTTGTTTATTGGGTTTCCTAGTTCTCTGGTGTCTTTCGATAGTAGGTTGCTTGGTTAGATTATTAGCTTTTTTGATTTTACGATGGGTTTCCGCTACTTGTTTAATATGACCGCTTGGATCAATACTTGATATTTCATAATTATATCGTTCCTTTATTCTCTTTGCTAGATTATAAAACGATTGAATTTTAATTTTATATTTTGCTGCCAATTCCGAAGAGCTTATTTCATTTTTACGCCATTTTGCATAATCTTCTTTATTGCCAAGTGTTTTAAAAGAATTATTACTATTTAAATCGTCATATTCTAATTCTAATAACGCTGCTACTTGATCTGACATTATACCAACCTAATATGGCGTTTAACCGTCTATAATAACCGTATTTAACAATGTTACATTGTAACATATAACGAATAGTGTAATGATTATAATGTAACGTAATTTAACGGTTATTTAATTATCTATAATAATAAACGTTCATTGATTAATAATAAGTTTTAATATTTTGGACTTATGATTTGCATAATATAGTCTAATAAATTTGTCAATGGCCTCGTCTTTATTTAGATAATCCATAGTTTAACTAGGTATTCCGGGGTATATCTTAGGCTATGGTATATTAGTTTGTCTGTTGAAAATTCATAGTACAAACCTAAACTCGAGTTTGTTTGTTTATTTGTTTTAACTATACGAAGTACTTTTTTTAATTCTGGAAGAAGAAGCCAATTTAAGGCATGTTTTTTATACTATAGATACCTAAAATCAACTATACGATTCAAAATCTGGTATTACAAAGCTGTATTCTATTAAATATTAAGGGTTGACAGACACCTTACCATTTTTGGTCAATTCAAAACACCCCACATGTTTTGGGAATTGTTGGACGAAAAACGGAATTTCCATTTCCAAAGCGATTAGGAATATACCAACTATTAATAGACACCTACTATAGTATATACCTAGTATATTCACTATCCCCCCCTAGAAATAATAATAAGTATATGACTAGAGGAAAGGGAATAGGTACTAGGGTTATGTACTAGTAAATGCCGTAAAATAGGGTGTCTTCCAAGTATCCTAACATAAAAACAAATAAACAAACAAACTTGAGATTAGACTTATTATTGGATAATTTCGTAGGGGTTTTTTTTCTAGTTACGGTAAGTATCTTGAAGGTTTCATGACGAATACTATAAAATTATTTGATTAAATGATTTAATTGTTTGTAAATAAATTTAATTATTAGTAAATAGTTTATTAATTTAATCTAAAGATTTACCATATATATAAGGAATAATATCATTTAAAATATATTCTGTTGCGATATTCCAAGCTCGTATTCCACCTGATTGTTCATCTAGTGATTTGTCATCATAATTTAACATTCTATCTTCTAGATATTTCTTGGCAAAATGAATTGCTTCCTGTAAAGTCATTTTATTATTTAAGGATGTTTTAAAGAAATCACTTATTTCCGTATTAGTTAAAACGAGTACATATTGACATTCAATACATCTAAAATCATTATCATTAATAAAAATTTTTTCAAGATGATTATTCTTACATTCTTGGATCATTGCTTGACTATTTCCTTTAATAGTAAGATATCCTGGATTTTCTTCTAAACTTTTTTCTATCGGTTTCAAACTAATATTTGTTTCGGGCCTTAATTTTTTTCCTCTTAATATTCTATCAATATTTGATAGAGCAGCCAACCAAATTTCAGGAGGATCCGTCGCATTGGTATCGCCAATAATTGATTTTATACCTGTTAATTTTTCATCCAGATTTTGAAATATTTCAGAAAGTCTATAACTCATATTTCTTAGTGATTCAATATGCTCGTTCATTTCAAAATCTGGAACTTTAATTATCTTATCATATCTTATAATATCTTGCATTTTCATAAATATTAATGCATAAGCGATATGACTTTGATGATTATCCAAAATTTTATTTTCTCTGATATTGTTCATAATCTCTTCTAGATCATTTAATTCAAATTTATTAATTCTAACGATTTCACTAACTTTTTTTCCTTCAATGCTATCCATGATTGTATCAATGTATATACTAAATAATATTTTATAAGGATAATGTAAGGATGATATAAAAAAGATAAACGAGAGGAACAATTTACCAATAACTTGCAGAGTACTATAAACAGGATTGGTTACCGTCAGCCAGTGATCTCAAGCCCTTGGGATATTGGGTAAGCCCCCCTCTAAGGTGGCATCATAAGGCTGGATTGGGTGGTAAACAAATTAACAAGGAGTAAACTATGAAGAAAATCGATCAAACTACAATTCAAGATATTACAATCCAGCAATCCAATTTTGTCATGACAATTTATAAATTTCACTGAAAAAAAATAGATAATAGTTTAATAATTTATTAATATTTTTAGACTTTATAATATCCTTATCTTAGTAATATTTAATAGGTAGTAATTACTTATTCAATAAGCATGACAGGAGACAAAAACAATGTTAAGAAAACGTCTTTCAATGTACCTAACGAACTTCTAGATAAAGCTAAGAAATTGGTAGGACCACATAAAAGATATGCGTCAATTACACATTTTATTAATATTAAACTCCAAGCATTAGTAAAGGGGAATGATTAATGAACGAAGAAGAAAATCAATTGGGAAATGAAGAGGAAGCAATAGCAGCATCTAAAGAAATTTTAGAAACAGCTTGTAAAAAATGCGGATGCGGTCCTGGTTTACATCCTGATAATGGTAAATGTGAATTTTGTACTGGTCATC
>JAZGFW010000303.1:0-2896 GCA_036479895.1 Cocleimonas sp.
TTTTTCTAAACTACGATTTATTTGATGCTACTTACTAGGCTGTTAAAGGCGAGGTTGTAAAGAACATGATTCAAGCCCACGATAAAGATGCGCTACGTGTTGTAATGCGGGGCTATCGCTCTAATAACGAAGCAGTAGCATTTGTTCCAACCTTGGGTAACTTACATGATGGTCATTTATCTTTGGTAAGAAAGGCAAAAGCAGTGGCAGATCGAGTTGTTGTCTCTATATTTCTTAATCCAACTCAGTTCGATAAACCTGAAGATTTAGCTAAATACCCGCAAACCTTAGAAAATGACTTGGTGTTATTAAAAGCGGAAAATATTGATTTAGTTTTTTTACCTGAAGCTGATGAGATGTACCCTCATGGTGGTGCTACTCGGGTTGAAGTGGATGGCATTAGCGATATATTAGAAGGTGACTCACGACCTGGTCACTTCTCCGGCGTAGCGACTATCGTTGCTAAATTGTTTAACCTTGTTCAGCCAGATATTTCAATTTTTGGTGAAAAAGACTATCAGCAATTAATGCTCATTCGCCGTATGGAAAAGGATTTGGATTTTGGTATAGAGATCGTTTCAGCGCCTACAGCACGAGAAAAAAGTGGCTTGGCGATGAGTTCGCGCAATAATTATCTAGATGCTAAACAAAGAAATGACATTGCACCGAGTCTTTATCAGGAGTTGCAGACTATAAATGAGGCAATTAAAAGTAGTGGGGCAGACTTTTTGGCTTTGCAAAAAATAAGCGCTAAATATCTTGATAGTAAAGGGTTTCGTACGGATTACATTGAAATCCGTAAAGCCAGTGATTTATCTGTTGCTAAGCCTGATGAAAAAGAACTCGTTATTTTAGCATCAGCATGGTTGGGGAAGGCTCGCTTAATTGATAACTTAAGAGTGAGTCTTTAAAGTTTTCCTTAGGTCTCAGATAGTTTTACAATGAGAAAAATATGATTATCACTTTACTAAAATCAAAGCTACACCGTGTTACCGTAACGCAGTCAGAATTAGATTATGAAGGTTCGTGTGCCGTTGACCAAGATTTGCTTGATGCAGCAGGTATTCGAGAATATGAGCAACTACATATCTATAATGTTACTAATGGTGAGCGGTTTGTTACGTATGCCATCCTCGCAGAACATGGCTCAGGAACAATCTCAGTGAATGGTGCTGCGGCGCATAAAGCAAGCCCCGGAGATAAAATGATTATTTGTACCTATGCAGGTATGGATGATGCGGAAGCAGAGGAATTTAAACCAACGCTAATTTATGCTGATAATGACAATAAAATTGCACGAGTATCAAGTGGGATACCTGTTCAGTTAAAATAAAGGTTTCAAACTAGAATAAAAAAAGAAGGGAACTTTAACCGATAAATGAGATCACAAATAAAACGTGGTGATCCTCATTAAAAATAAAGTCGGAAAAAGCCTAGCATGCAGTTATTAAGGTTCAGTTGCCACTTAACTAAATATTACAACCATTGGTTTGGTTTGACTTTTCATCAAATCCTAATTGGGTCTACCCTTATATAGGTAAGTAATGAGTAAATATGATTATATAAGAATAGATATATTAGAATAAGTACAGTCTCTGTATAATTTATTTTTATGGAAAAGTGGAGTTCTTAGTCTATGATGATATTGGTCAAATTTAGAGCAATATCATGTAATAGATTGTTACTATAAGTATAATGCCACTATAATATAGGATTATATTTGCTCTGTTTGATAACCCCTGTTTATCTACAGGGTCATAGTAAGCTTTATAAATGGAATACAAGCTAGTGATTCTGAAAGAAATAAATTGATCGATGAAAGGAATAATTTGATGAATACCAATTTAAACAAACCCCAGCTACTTTCTTCTTCCCTTGCGGCTATTTTATTTAGTACATTGCTTCTGGGAGGATGTACGAAAAAAGATAACGGAACTGCTGTCCTTCCTGATACAAGTACTTTAGCAAAAGATACTGCTTTAAAAATAGTTGTTACGGATGCCTCAGGGAAGCCTGTTAAATCTGCAAAGTTGGAAGTGATTACCGATACAGCTGATATTATACCTGATAAACAAGAAACATTAATTGCAAGCGGCAAAGTTGCTGGAACGGTCGGCTATAACCTAAATTATTTCTCTGAGATGCAGCAGACTATCCAAGTTAGGGTGACAAAAGATGGTTATACCACCAATAACGTTCCTGTAACCGTTTTTAAAGATAAGTCGAACTCTGAAAATATTGTAATTACTAAAAGAGCTAATAATGTTGCAGGTATTAATGCCGCCTCTGTTAGCGGAGATGTATCTTTGGGAAATGTTTCTCTGGATGTCTCAGGGAAGACTGCAACCGAAGGTAAAATAACAGTAACAATTCCTAAGAATGTTGGGGCTACAACTGTTGACGGTACGCCACTGTCTAGCAATTTAAAAATGGATGTAGTTCAGTTTGATGCGAATAGTGATGCTGCACTAGCCGCTTTCCCCGGTGGTTTTTCAGTTAGAATTGAAAACCCTGATGAACTTCGCCGATCCAAAGTTATTGCTACTGATCATGTGCCAGTAACCAATGGTGATATTATTTTCCAGTCTGCTGGATTCACTGCAATCGAAATAAGTGATGAGCAAGGTAATGTAGCGAAAGATTTTAAGAAACCATTACAGATTTCAACAAAAGTAATGTCGGATTTTGTTAACCCGCAAACCAAAAAGCTAGTTAAAGAGGGAGATATTATTCCTATCTGGAGCTTTAATGAAACTTCAGGCAAATGGAAGTATGACCAGAAAGCGGCTGTAGTTAAAGATGGAAGTGGCGGGTTAAAGGTCGATTATGATGTTTCACATCTCTCTTACTGGAATTTGGACTTTTATTCTGTAACTAACTGTACGTCATATATTGG
>JAZGFW010000304.1:0-6231 GCA_036479895.1 Cocleimonas sp.
TTCTGACCCATTTTGCGGACTAGCGTAAGGGTGATCACCATAAAGGTTTTTATAAAAAGCTTTGCTAGCGATTGATGATGGGTTTTGCTTTTCAGCCTGCAAGCCAACCAAGGCTTGCTTTTTTAAACGTTCAAAATCAACTTCTGGGAAGTCAGGTTTTTCGATTACTTTTTGCCATGTTGCTAAGGCAGGCTTCATTTGATCTTCTAAGGTTAGAGTGCGCAAGCTAATCCAAGCCATATCGCGCGCTGAACCTGTTGAGAAATTAGCCCCCACAGACTCAAAGGCTTCGGCGATTTGGTCAGCGTTTAGGCCTGCAGCACCTTTATCTAACATCGCTGTCATCATGCCAGAAATACCTGCTTTGTCTGCATCATAGGCGCTACCAGCAGCAAAAGTCAGGCGCGCATCTAACATGGGTAACTCGGGTACATTAACGTAATAAACGCGTAAGCCAGCGTCGGTTACCCAATGCTCTATTTTTGGTGTAGCTGATGCAAATTGGTTTATGACTAAAATGAATCCTACTAGCCAGACTTTGATATAAGGTTTCATTATTTAGCCTCCTTCTTGTTATCTGTCGTGTTATCTTTATTTTGTTTTTTATTTTCGAGGGGCTGAGGAATAAGCTCTGCCACGGTCAGATGTTCTTCGATTAAGTACTTTTTTGCCACATCTTGGATTTGTTGTGCCGTCACTGCCAGGATACCAGGTACATATTCATCCATATATTTATGACCTAGACCGACTGATTCAAGCGAACCTAATAAAGTTGCCATGTGCTGGATTGAATCACGCTCAAACACTTCACCAGCAATCACTTGGGCTTTTACGCGTTTTAGTTCTGCTTCGCTTGCTAGTTCTGTTTTTAAAATATTAATTTCATCGAGCAATGACTTTTTCAATATTGATGTTTCAACATCTTTTGCAGGTGTGCCCGTGATAACAAATAAATTGGGTAAACGCCCATAGCCGTAATAGCCCGCTCCAGCCGATGCTGCAATGGCTTTACCGCGAACCAAGTTTTTAGCAAAGCGGGCGCTGTCGCCACCGTCTAAAATATTGGCTAAAACTTCCAAGGCGTAAGGCTCCCATTTTTCTACTTTACCTTGTTTCGCTGTAATCATGCCTGGGGTTTTAAAACCCATCCGTAAGTTAGCTAATTTTGCAGGAAGTTTTAGGGTGATAGTACGAATACCTTTTTGCTCAACCTCAGTACGTGCCTTCACCTCAGGCAAAGGGTTGCTTTTGTAGTCACCAAAATACTTTTTAGCCATTGCACTGACTTTTTCTGGATCAACATCGCCAACGACAACTAAAGTTGCATTATTGGGTGTGTACCACTTTTTATACCAATCAATGGCATCTTCTAACTTCATACCTTCAAGATCAACCATCCAGCCAATTACCGGTGCACGGTAGGGGCTGTTTAAGAAGGCTACAGCATTAAATTGCTCACGCGTTAATGAGCTGGGTTTGTCATCGGTACGCCAGCGACGCTCTTCTTTAACCACTTCAATTTCCTTTTTAAATTCTTCAGGGTCGAAGACTAAATTACGCATACGGTCGGCTTCAATTTCCATTGCTGCTTCTAACTTGTCGCTTGCTAGCACTTCATAATAAGCGGTGTAATCTTGTGAAGTGAATGCGTTATTACGTGCGCCGATGGCCGAAACCAATTTTTCGAATTCGCCAGACTTATGCTTTTTTGTACCTTTAAACATCATATGTTCAAGGGCGTGGGATAAACCAGTGATACCTTCGTGCTCGTAGCTTGTGCCAATTTTGTACCAGACTTGAATTACGGCGACAGGCGCACGCTTGTCTTGTTTAACCAAAATTTTCATGCCGTTGTCCAGCATGGTTTCATGTACAGGGTTTTTATTTTGCGATGTTATTTGTGACTTTTCGCTTTCGATAGTTTTTTTATCTTCTGCTTGTAGGTTGCTTGATAAGCCCAAAAGTATTAGCAGAAAAAAAGAACTCAAAGAGCGCTCAACAGGTGATAAACTATTATTCATATATATTGAGACCTTAGCGAAAGATATGACGGAGAAAAATGGCTTGAAATTTCCATATTTCCCCTCCTCATACTCCTGTGTAAAGTCTAATCCTTTTATTAATATTCCCAAGAGTTGAATTATAACTGATGTTTCGACTATTTAAGAAAAAAAAGCCTGTAGATGATGTTACTTCTGAACTAATTGAAGAAGCAACTCAAGATACTAAGATTGTAGAGCCTGATGATGTGCCAGAAGTTCAGAAAAATGAGAATATTTCTGAAGATGGATCTCTTGATGGATCTGTTAAAGAAGACTTGATTGAAAAAGATAAGGTTGAAAGATACAAGATTTCTGAGCCAGTGCTAGAAAAAAATTCAGAGCTAGCCTCAGAAACTACTACCGAGTCTATAATAGAACCAGAACCAGAAGTAACTAAAGCTCCTAAAGAACAAGCTATCGAAGTTGTAGAGAGAGCAGAAGAGAAAGCACCCAAAAAAGAAAGTTTGTTTTCACGCCTACGATCAGGTTTATCTAAAACAGGCAGTGCCTTAACCGAAGGTATGGGCGCGATAGTTCTAGGGAAAAAAGAGATAGACGAAGACGAGCTGGAAGAACTAGAAACACGTCTTTTGATGGCAGACGTTGGCATGGAAGCGACTCAGCGTATTATTGGTGATTTAACCAAACGATCTGCGCGCAAAGAGTTAAATGATATTGATGCCTTGATGAAGGCAATGTACAAAGAAATGACGATGATTTTACGGCCTGTTGCAAAGCCATTAATTATTGATGATACGCAAGCGCCTACCGTTATTTTATTAGTGGGCATTAACGGCGCAGGAAAAACCACCACCATTGGCAAGCTTGCTAAAAAGTTCCAAAGCGAAGGTAAGTCTGTCATGTTAGCCGCAGGTGATACTTTTCGTGCGGCGGCGGTTGAACAACTGCAAGTATGGGGCGAGCGCAATAATATTCCTGTAGTCGCTCAAGGCACAGGAGCTGATAGCGCATCGGTTATTTATGATGCGATGGAGTCTGCCAAAGCGAAAAATATTGATGTTTTATTAGCGGACACAGCAGGGCGTTTACACACTCAAGCCAATTTAATGGAAGAGTTGAAAAAAGTGAAACGCGTCATGCAAAAAATTGATGGAAATGCTCCGCATGAAGTCATGTTGATTGTGGATGCGAGTATTGGTCAAAATGCGTTGGCACAAGCAAAAGAGTTTAATAATGCGCTAGGTTTGACGGGTATTACTGTAACCAAGTTAGATGGCACGGCCAAGGGCGGCATTTTGTTTGCGATTGCTGAGCAAACGGGCATTCCGATCCGTTTTGTGGGGGTGGGTGAATCAATTGATGACTTGCAAGAGTTTGATGCCTATGAGTTTACGGGTGCGTTGCTTGCGGGTGATGAATAGCAATGTTGAATACTTGGTTATATGCCGATCTTTTTTGGTTGGCTAGTGATTGTTAATGTCTCTACTTATTTACGTTTAAAATTCCGCTCCAAAAAGTATTAGCTAATTCTTTAGAACCAAAAAAGCGTAGAAACATTTTTTCTCCGTTTTCCATCAAGTCTGGAATATTTTTTACGGCGTCTTTCAACTCTTCTTGTGCTTTTTCTTTTTCACCTAGCTGTGCATATGTCATGCATCGTGTTATTGCTCCACTAAATAAAATAGGCGCGTCAACTTTAAGTGCATAAGAGAGGGCTGTGTCATATTCTTTGAGTAGATAATAATGACAAAAGGGGATCACGTTAAACCATGAAGGGTAGTTTGAAGATAGCGATAAAACCTTATTTACTAGTTCTAGCCCTTCTTCTTTTTCTCCCATGAAATAAAGATGGAAACCAATTCCAAACTCGATATAAGCATGATACTGACATAAATCCCGAGCAATTTTGAACTCGCTTAGCGCGCGCTCTTTCTCGCCCAAGCAAAAGAATATTTGACCGAGAGCGTAATGAGCTTCATGGCTATCTGGTTTAACCCTTACTGCGTCGAGTGCACATTGTTTTCCTATTTTGAGTGATACGTTACTAAAGCCAAAATCATAAATATAATTACGTCGGCAGAAGTCAGCTAGCACCACATTACTAATAACATCGTTAGGATTTTTTTGTAAATAATTCTGACAGGCAACAACCCCTTTTTTAAAGGTATCGTACCCTAAGTCGTCCGTATAATTCCTATAATAAACCAGTGCTTTGTAGTGACTAGGTATAGCTGTTTCATCTTCTAATAATCTTCTTGTCCAATGCTGATATAAAGCACCTTGCTGAATATCACTGGCGGCGGCACTAATACTGCCGATGATTTTATATTGTTTGTGAAAGGCGATGTTATGCTCAATATCATAGGTGTCTGACCAAATAATTTCCTTAGTTTTCACATCTAGTACTCTACAAAGTAGCAGATGTTGATTTTTTGGCAACTGTTGTATATAAAAAATCAACATATAGTCTGCCTGAAATCGGTCTTCTATTTCAGAGGCGACAAAACGTGTTTCACTTTTATCACCATGTGGAATAGAAACAACAATCTTTGTGAAAAGAAAACGGCTTAATTCTGTTGCCAAGGTATCGGTCACATGAAATAAAAGTCGGTTGCTTTCATCGTTTTGGGTTTTATCTGAAAAGCACAATACTGCTAGCTTTGGAGGAAGAGAGTAGCCCTCTTTTACGATGGGTTGCCTGCCCGTAAAATTTTTATAAAATAGAGGTGAATAGCTTCCTTTCGGGAGTGAGATTTGTAATAGATCAGTTGCGCCTTCGCTGGCGTAATAGTCTTCTAGTTTTTTTCGTATTCGTCCTGCATTGATGCGAATAACAGGGTTTGTATCAGGGTCAAAGTTATCAGCAAAGTCTAAACCTTCTACTGCAATAGTGTATTGTTTGAGCTGTTTAATTTGTCCTTCAAGGGATTTTTCAATAATAAAACGAAGAAACCTTTTTTGTTGCTCAGCAAGTTTGAAGTAGGAACTGACAAGCACCCGTTCTAATTGGTTCTGAATAAGCAACGCATCTTCTTCTGAGATAGATGATACATCGATAGTGTAATTTTCATTAGACAACATGTAAGCCTTGTTACGAAAGCTAGAGTTCTAGCGAGCCAGATAAAATTAATTCAAAACTTAAAAGACAATGTGCGCGAAATTCATGATATTTAAGTATTGTATGTAACTTATTTTTATTAAGTTGTAATGTATCATAAAAAGGTAATTTTTTAATTATATTAGTCTTATAATTAATACCACTTATCGATTAGTTTTGTTAATAATCCCATATATCAACATCAATTCCTGATGCGCGAATTTTATCAGCACGTGCAGATATATACCGTTGAAAGTTAGGCTCTGTTTTGTAAGTTTCAGTTAAAACATAATCAAAGACTGACTGAATATGAAAACTCCTCATCTGAGCATCAATACGCATAACTTCTTTGCCTTTTTTGTCGAAGAAAATAATTGCAGGAAGATAAGCAATATTTAATGAGTCAGCCCATTCCTTTGCAGTCGTATTAATTCCTTCTGGTGTGGTAACTGGGGTATCAGCATTACGTGCTAGTTGTATGGCATCAAATTGTTTAACGAGCGATAGGGTGGTTTTATCTTTAAGTGTTTTATTATGGAGTAAATCACAATTCTTGCAGTTACCTTGTTCAAAGAATACAGCAAGATTTTTTTCTTTTGTCTGTTTGCTGCGATCTAGGACAAAGCCTTTCTTTAAAAAAAAGGTTTCGTCATGTAGCGCTTTGTTTTCATTGCTTATGCTAACCTGTGAGGAGGCATACTTACCAAAGCTTTGCTTTTTTTCTCGTTTGTTAGCGACAAAATCTAATGCCATTTTAAAATCTTTAGATGGGATATAACCATTGAGCCTGTGTACTACTTTTTTATTCTCATCAAAAAATAATAGTGTGGGTGTGTATTTAATATTTAATGCTGCGGCAAAAGATTTTTCGGTGAAATCAGAGCCTTCGACACTAATAACATCCTTATCCCCCCACATATTGATGGCGATAATTTCAAAGTGCTTTCTAAAAAAATCAACCATTTTAGGATCAGAAAAATTGTCTTCCCAAAGCTGGCTGCAATAGGGGCAACCTGGCTGCCAAAAATAGAGGGCAAGGCGTTTTCCTGCATTTGTTGCATCACCGACATCTTCGTCTAAATCGAGAAAGCTTTCTTTAAACCATGTGGGATGGGTGGCGGTTTTAGCACC
>JAZGFW010000305.1:0-12617 GCA_036479895.1 Cocleimonas sp.
AGTCCACCCATATAGGTTTTTAATAAGTCACGGAAGGTTTGTTCAGGCTCAAGGTCACGTAGCTCACAACAATATTTAAACCAATGAGAGCCAATAGCCACATGCCCTATTTCATCTCGTAGGATAATTTCTAGCGCGTTAACTGTTTCACTATCACCTACTTTTTCTAATTTTTTGATCATTGCAGGCGTTACATCCAAGCCACGTGCTTCAAGTACACGAGGCACTAAAGCCATACGTATCATGACGTCATGGTCTGTTTTTATAACCATTTCCCACAATCCATTGTGTGCAGGAAGATCACCGTATTTATAGCCTAAGTCTTGTAGACGTTGTTCTAACAATGAAAAATGATAGGCTTCTTCTGAAGCAACCTTTAGCCAGTCGGTATAATAATCATCAGGCATATCGCGGAAGCGATACACCGCATCTAAGGCTAAATTGATCGCATTAAACTCAATATGAGCAATGGCATGAATGAGGGTTGCGCGCCCTAAATCAGAACCTAATTTGCGTTGTTTAAGTTTTGCATGGGGGATCAATTCGGGTTTGTCAGGACGACCCGGGATTTCGATACGAGTAAGCGCTGCTTGCTCACGCTTCAATGTGGCGTTTTTCCAATCTGAAAATAGTGCATCAACACAAGCACGCTTTTCTTCAACATCTTTTAGCATCAAGCAGTGATGTGTTGACTGGTATAAACTCACCTTGTATTTCCTACCTTAATTGCTCAAAAATCACACAATCCAAGGAGCTGTCGGCATTTGTGGCGGTAAAGGTGCTACCGGAGGTGTTGGTGGAAGCATTCCCACAACTTCAACACCGGCTGCTTGCTGCATTTGCTGCTCTTGAATCCATACCAACTTTGCCTGTTGTTGCGCTTGAAAGAGTGCAAACTCACTGGACTGGTACGCTTCAAACTGCTCACGCTCTTGGATTTGATACTCGGCAAAGCCAGTTTGATCCATTTGTTGCTTCATGGTTAAACCTTTTCGGTCTAGATCTTGATGCGCTTTAAATTCTGCCCAATCCGTTTCCCACCAGTTTTCCTGCACGTCAGATTCAGATATTTCAATCGTGTTTTTTTCAAGATCAACAACTTGACCTTTTAATGCGTCACCACCCGGCAAAGGTGTATTTAAAATATCTTTGATGCGGGCTAATAGTGAACCATCATCGCCTGCATTACCGCCACTATTTGTTCCTGCTTTTTTAGCTCGATCTGCCTTTGTAGCGTCACTAGGCATTGTACCGGGCAAAGGTGCATTTAAAATCTCACCCATTTTTTCAAAAAAGTTTTTTTGCTGTTCTTGCATGATAACGCTCCAAAAAGTAATGCTAATTTGAGACCTCAGCATAACTCAGTGGCGAAAGAAAAATAAGATAAAATCTTTCTGATTGAGGCGTGAATTGCAACTAATAGCGAGCTATTGGCAAGATTCACAACGAAGAGCAGGAAGATTTTAGCTATTTTTACTCGTCACCTGAGTTATGCTGAGGTCTCAATTATGCCTGAGTAATAAATTTAGTACTCCATGTCACTAACATGGCACAAGCAATAGCAGAAGCAACCGTAAAGATGAGTCCACCTAAACTATTGTCTTTAATAATCAATGCGACTAAGTAACCACCTATTACGCCACCTGCCGCACCTAAAATACCATCACCAATCAAACCAAAACCAGATTTTCGCTTAAATACTTGGCGTGTTATAAAGCCTGTAATTAAGCCAACAACCAACCAAACCAACAATACCCAAAGTGCCATGATCTATCTCCTTAATCAATATTAGTGATTCATGATATATCAAGCGAACTTAGCATTGCAACTGTACTTTTAAAATAACACCGCTTCTGTCCCTTCATAGTTCCGCTGTCATGTGCTACCTTTCGCTCATGAGAATACGCGTGAAAATTTGTGGCATCACTTCTATGGGGGATGCTCATCATGTAAGCCAAGCAGGGGCTGATGCAATTGGGCTAGTTTTTTATAACAAAAGTCCACGTAATGTAAGCATTGATCAGGCTAGCGCTATCTGTGAAGGCCTAGACCCTTTTATCACAACGGTTGGCTTATTTATGGATGCATCTAAAGAGTTTGTTGAGACTGTTCTAGCAAGTGTACCCTTAGACTTGTTACAATTTCATGGTTCAGAAACACCTGCATACTGTGCATCATTCAAGCGTCCTTATGTAAAGGCCGTAGGAATGAAAGATCGTCAGTTAGCTGATTTTGCCGAATATGCAGACCAATATGGCGATGCCAAAGGCTTTTTAGTTGATAGCCACAGCGCAGGAAAAGCGGGCGGAACAGGTGAAACCTTTGATTGGAATGGTGTGCCGCAAAATTATCACAAGCCCATTATCTTGGCGGGTGGCTTAAACCCCAACAATATAGCCACTGCCATTCAACAAGTCAGCGTTTACGGTGTTGATTTAAGCAGTGGTGTTGAATGCGCTCCGGGTAAAAAAGACAAACAAATGATTAATCAATTAATGGATGAGGTTAGACGTGCCGAGTACGATAAATAATGATTTAAGTATGCTAGATCTAAGTAATGTAGATTTGGCAACGGTCGATTGGAGTGCCTTTCCTGATAATAAAGGTCATTTTGGTATTTATGGTGGACGTTTTGCACCCGAAACTTTAATGGATGCCATTGAAGAACTGGACGATGCTTACAATACGCTAAAAAACAGCCAACAGTTCCAAGATGATTTTGATAATGACTTACGCCATTATGTAGGTCGCCCTAGCCCACTTTATCATGCCAAACGTTGGTCAAAAGAGCTCGGAGGTGCACAAATCTATTTGAAGCGTGAAGATTTAAACCATACAGGCGCACACAAAATTAATAATACTATCGGTCAAGCTTTACTAGCCAAACACATGGGCAAGCCCCGCATTATAGCCGAAACAGGTGCAGGTCAACACGGCGTAGCCACAGCAACCATTGCGGCGCGTTTAGGTTTGGAGTGTGTGGTATATATGGGAGAAGTTGACGTTGCTCGCCAAGCACCCAATGTTTACCGTATGAAACTCTTAGGAGCAGAAGTCCGCCCTGTTACATCAGGTTCAAAAACCTTAAAAGATGCATTAAATGAAGCTATGCGTGATTGGGTAACTAATGTCGACAACACTTTTTATTGCATCGGCACCGTCGCAGGCCCACACCCTTACCCTGAAATGGTGCGTGACTTTCAAACCATAATTGGGCGCGAAGCCAAACAGCAATCACTACAACAAATGGGCCGTTTACCCGATGCATTAGTTGCCTGTATAGGCGGTGGTTCAAATGCTATCGGTTTATTTCATGAGTTTTTACCCGATTTAGACGTTGAAATTTATGGCGTAGAAGCTGCGGGACTAGGTTTAGAGTCAGGACAACATGCCGCACCTTTATGTAAAGCAAAACCTGGGGTTCTACATGGTAATCGTATGTATTTGATGGCAGATGATGATGGACAAGTCATTGAACCTCACTCCATTTCAGCGGGTTTAGACTACCCCGGCGTTGGGCCTGAGCATTGTTTTCTTAAAGATATTGGACGCGCAAATTATGTGGCGGTGACAGATGATGAAGCTATGCAGGCGTTTCATTCATTAACCCGCATTGAAGGTATTATCCCTGCTTTAGAAAGCAGTCATGCCCTCGCCTACGCCATAAAATTAGCCCCGACCATGGACAGCGAAAAAAATATTATCGTGAATTTGTCAGGGCGTGGTGATAAAGATATAAACACCATTGCAGCACGCGAAGGAATTAAGCTATGAGTACACGTTTAACCAACTGCTTTGCCCGTTTAAAAGATGAAGGCAAAAAAGCGTTAATCCCGTACATTACAGCAGGTGATTCAAACCCCACTATCACCGTACCTTTAATGCACGCGATGGTAAAGGCAGGTGCCGATATAATTGAACTCGGCATCCCCTTTTCTGACCCCATGGCTGATGGCCCAACGATACAACTCGCCTGTGAACGCGCACTTAAACATCATACCAGCCTCAATGATGTTATCGCCATGACGACTGAGTTTCGTCAAAAAGATTTAGTAACTCCTATTATTTATATGGGCTATTTAAATCCTGTTGAAGCGATGGGTTATCAAAACTTTGCTGAAAAAGCTAAAGTTGCAGGTGTTGATGGTTTGCTAACCGTTGACCTTCCTCCTGAAGAAGCTGATGAAATTGTAAAAATATTAAAAGATGCTGATATTGACCCCATCTTTTTACTATCACCCACAACCACTGATGAACGCATACAAAAAATCGCCAATGTTGGCAGTGGTTACCTTTACTACGTATCACTCAAAGGCGTCACTGGTTCGAGCACCTTAAATGTGCCAGAAGTAGCGGAACGTGTAGCACGCATTAAATCACTATCCGACATGCCTGTTGGAGTTGGCTTTGGGATTAAAGATGCAGCTAGTGCCTCGGCAGTGTCAGCCGTTTCTGATGGTGTTATCGTTGGCAGTGCTATTGTGAAAATTATTGAAAACAATATTGATGATGCTGATACAATAACCCGAGAAATAAGCACACTGTTAATTTCAATGCGCAAAGCAATGGATACTTAAGTTTAAAGAGAGTTGTTACTATGAGCTGGTTTGAAAATTTAATCCCGTTACGTATTCGCACTGACGTTACGACTGCTAAAAAGAAGTCAATACCTGAAGGACTTTGGCATAAATGCCCTGCTTGTAAGACGGTTTTATACCGTGCCGACCTTGAGATCAACTTAGAAGTTTGCCCAAAATGTAACCATCACGAACGACTCGGTGGACGTAAGCGCCTTGATTACTTCTTGGATAAAGAAAACCGTGAAGAAATTGCTGCCAATGTAACCCCCATTGATATTCTTAAATTTAAAGACAGTAAAAAATACAAAGATCGTCTTAATGCTGCACAAAAAGCAACTGATGAAAAAGATGCCTTAATCGTTATGAAGGGACAGGTTCATGGCGTTTCTTTAGTTGCTGCCGCTTTTGATTTTCGATTCATGGGGGGCTCGATGGGCTCGGTGGTTGGAGAGCGTTTCGTACACGGCGTAAATGCTGCAATCCAAGCCAAAGTACCTTATGTCGTATTTTCTGCCAGTGGCGGAGCACGTATGCAAGAAGCGCTTTTTTCACTCATGCAAATGGCTAAAACCAGTGCTGCACTAACAAAACTATCAGACGCTGGCTTACCTTTTATTTCCGTATTAACCGACCCAACCATGGGCGGTGTATCAGCCAGTTTTGCTATGCTTGGGGACATTATCATTGCAGAACCTAAAGCGTTGATTGGTTTTGCCGGCCCCCGTGTCATAGAACAGACTGTGGGTGAAAAGCTTCCTGAAGGTTTTCAACGCAGTGAGTTTTTAATTGAGAAGGGCGCTATAGATCGTATTATTTCTCGTCAGGAACTACGCCAAGAAATAGTCGATTTCTTATGTATGCTCACGCACAAACCTCGCCCAACTAATATGGCAGAAGTTGATGCTATTCCTAGTCCTAAACCCGTTCCTGCTGAAGCCATTCAAGACGACGATACTGAAGCCGATAACGACTCTAAATAATATTCTTAGTCAGTAATTTTGCTAAAACATGAAACAAACCTTAGATGATTGGCTCAAGTGGCAAGAAACATTACATACTTCAGAGATAGACTTAGGGCTAGACCGTATTCGCCAAGTAGCGAATAATCTTAATTTATTAAATCCTTTATTTCCTATTATTACTGTAGCAGGCACGAACGGCAAAGGTTCAAGTGTTGCTTTATTAGAGTCTATTTTAATTGCTCAAGGCTATATAACAGGTAGTTATACCTCACCCCATTTATTATCCTATAACGAACGTATCAAACTCAATGCGATCAATGCGAGTGATCAACAAATCATTGATTCTTTTAAAAAAATAGACAAAGCTAGAGGGAAAATCACTTTAAGTTATTTTGAATTTGGTACGCTCGCAGCCATCCTCCTTTTTAAGAAACAAAATGTCGATGTGGCTATTCTTGAAGTAGGTTTAGGCGGGCGACTTGATGCAGCGAATTTATGGGATACCTCCTTAGCTATCATCACCAGCATTGCCATTGACCATGAAACTTGGCTAGGCAATAACAGAGAAGTAATAGCAAAAGAAAAGTCAGGCATAATGCGACACAACTCACCCGTAATCAGTGGTGATTTTGACCCGCCTAAAACGATTAAATCAGAAGCACATAGAGTCGGTGCTCATCTCTATCAAATCAATACAGATTTTTCATTTAAAATCATTGATGGGCAATCATGGGAATGGGTAGATGATAAAACACGCTATATTCTTCCCCATCCTTCATTAAATGGTGACTTTCAATTAAATAATGCCGCCACCGTTATTGCTGGATTACATACTATTCAGCAACAACTACCCACATCTATTGATGCCATCAAAAAAGGTCTTCTAAACGCTTCTATTATTGGCAGATTACAAATTATTAATGAAAATCCTGAGTGGCTCATTGATGTTGCCCACAACCCACATTCAGCAAAAGCGCTTTCAAAACATATGGACCAACACCCCTCTTCAGGTAAAACTTACGCACTTTTTTCTATGTTAAAAGACAAGGACATTCAGAAAGTACTCGCTATTATGGAACATCATATTGATGAATGGCATATTGTTGAGATTGAAGGATCACGTGGTCTTTCATTAGTTGAGTTAAAAATACGTATGAAAAAAGCATCGTTAAGTGGCAATATTATCTCACATGATAATTTCAGCAAGGCTATAGAAAATTTAAAAAAACGCATTAAAAACAAAGATAAAGTAGTCGCTTTTGGCTCTTTTCTGGTAGTATCCCAAGTAATGGAAAACTGGGAAGTTTAATCATGTATCTAAGCCTAATTAAATCCTGATTAAACCCCAAACTAACACTTTAAATAAAACAGATAGATAGGAAGTCACACAGAATGGAAAATTCAATGATGAAGCGCGGTATCGGGGCAGTGGTTTTAGCAGTAATAGCGGCATTATTACTCGCTTACCTACTAAAAGGAAAAAGCACTGAAAGACAAGAAGTTGTCGATATGAAGCTACCTGGTGCACCGGAAATGAATATTCCTAGTCTATCTGAAGCAGGCGACTCAGTAACATCATTAGCAGGAAACGCTACTGATAAAGTCAGCGATGCAGGTACAACAATCGTTGCTTCTGCAGCCGGTGCAGGCACGGCTATAATTGGCGCAGCAAAAGCGACTGGAGGTAAGTCAGCCGCCATAATTGTTAGCTCTGATAAGTCAACAGACACGCAAAACCCTGGTTTCTCTATTCGCCCTTCGCAACAAAATGAACAACGTGAAGTGGTTGATAACACGGCGAACACTAAGAAAAAAGCAGCGAATAAAGTTGCAGCAAAAAGTAATACAAAAGAAAAAGCGTATAAACCAAGAATTATCGAAGAAAAGAAAAAGAAGGTTGTTAAAAAATCACAGCCTAAAAAAGCACCTGCAAAAAAGGTAAAGAAACCAGCTACAAAAGTAGCGAAACAAAGCAAACCAAAAGCAGTAGCACCTAAAGCGGCATCTATTGCTACAGCAGCTCCTGCTGGAAAATATTCAATACAACTTCTCGCTACATCAAGTAGCTCACGAGCGAGTAAACTCTCTAAAGTCATGAAATCAGAGGGTTATGAAACCTTTGTCACGGAAACCAGTAATAATAGTAAAATATTATATCGCGTTCGTGTAGGTGGCTATGGAAATAGAAATAAAGCAATCCAAGCACAAGACTCAATGAAGCGTCGTTACCAAAAGAACTTCTTCGTTCAAAATAGCCTCGTCGTTAGTCACTAGAATTTTATATACTTTTGGTTTACTTTTCTTTTCTCGAAGGACTTCTTATATATGGACTTTAATTACATTGATATAACTATCCTCGTAATTATCCTCATTACCGCACTGATTGGTTTTATGAGGGGTTTTATTTGGATGGCAATATTTCTTGCTACTTGGACCGCTGCGATTCTTTTAGCTTATACCTATAAAGAACAATTAGCGCCCATGTTACCGGTTAAGCTAGAAAGTGAAACCATGCAAATAGGTCTAGCTTTTCTACTAATTTTCATTGGCACATTGATAGCTGGAGCTATCATTAACTACCTTTTCAGCAAGGCCGTATCTGCTATAGGTCTTGGTACATTTGACCGTATTTTAGGCATGGGCTTGGGCATGGTTTTAGGAGCATTAGGCGTTACCCTTATTACGATGTTATTAAGCTTTACAGAACTTCCAACACAAGATGTATGGAACAAATCCAAGTTAATTCCTAAATTTAAAGAAGCCGCTGAGTGGATTAAAACCCTTGTTCCTGAAAGCATGAACGAACTCATTGATAAAAATTTACCGACAACATCTACACTCAATGACAGCCTAAATAACAACACGGCAGGCACGTCAATTATTACGCCTAGCACTTCTACAGAGTCACCCCCATCTGTAGAAAACATCACAAGCCCTGCAAACTAAATCAGCACCAAACACGGATAAACCCAAATGTGTGGAATTATCGGCATCGTTAGTAACGAAGCAGTCAATCAAGAACTTTATGATGGCCTCCTAGTACTACAACATCGCGGACAAGATGCCGCGGGTATGGTTACCAGTGATGGAAAACGACTTTTTATTAGACGTAAAAATGGCCTCGTAACCGACGTGTTTCATGAAGCCAGTATGCGTCGCTTAGTAGGTAATATGGGTATTGGCCATTTACGCTACCCGACGGCAGGGTCTTCTTCAAACTCTGAAGCTCAACCCTTTTATGTGAATTCACCTTACGGTATTTCACTGGCTCATAATGGTAACCTCACCAATGCACATGAGTTAAAAAAAGAACTGTATAAACAAGATAGACGCCACATTAATACAGACTCAGATTCTGAGATCCTACTCAATATTTTTGCTCAAGAATTACAACATTACGAAGCTTATCGCGTAACACCCAATGAAATTTTTACCGCTGTAGCGGGTGTACACAAACGCTGTAAAGGCGCTTATGCCGTTATAGCAATGATAACCCGTGATGGGATTGTGGGTTTCCGTGATCCTAATGGCATCCGTCCTTTGGTTTATGGTAAACGAGAAACAGCAAACGGTACTGACTATATGCTAGCCTCAGAGAGCGTAGCTCTTGTCACCCAAGGCTATGAAATCGTCAGAGACATTGAACCTGGCGAAGCCATTTTCATCACCCATGATGGTGTAGTTCGTACACAACAATGTGCTAAAAACCCTGTCTATAACACCTGCATCTTTGAGTATGTGTATTTTGCTCGACCTGATTCAATTATAGACAATGTTTTTGTTCACAAGGCCCGTATGCGAATGGGGCACAACCTAGCTGACAAAGTTAAAAAAGAATGGAAAGATCATGATATTGATGTAGTCATCCCTATTCCTGATACCAGTCGCACCTCCGCTCATGAGATGGCGCTAACTTTAGGCGTACCTTATCGCGAAGGTTTTATTAAAAACCGTTATATTGGTCGTACTTTTATTATGCCAGGGCAAATACAACGTAAAAAATCGGTGCGTCGTAAACTCAACCCCCTTGATATTGAGTTTAAAGGCAAAAATGTCATGTTGGTAGATGACTCCATTGTACGTGGCACCACCTCACAAGAGATTGTTCAAATGGCACGCGATTCAGGCGCTAAGAAAGTCTATTTTGCTTCGGCTTCACCTGCTGTACGTTACCCTAATATTTATGGTATCGATATGCCTGCTGCTAATGAGTTAATCGCACATGGCAAAACAGAAGCGGAAGTTGCCAAAGCCATTGGTGCTGACAGACTGATCTATCAAGAGTTGGATGATTTAATTGATGCCATAACCGCAGGTAACTCAAAGCTAAAATCGTTTGATTGCTCTGTATTTACGGGAAAATATATTACCGGTGAAACAGACGGCTACTTTACTGACCTTGAAGAACAACGAGCAGATGCTAAAAAACAAGACAAAGACATGGCCGCTATCGACTTATCAGATAGTGATTAATGCCACAGCCCTTGTTTACACAACTTATTAATGAATTACAAAACCACTATTCTTATAAAGCATCAAAACCCTTAATTATTGTTTCTGCCTACGAACAAACCTTGTTTTTAATACGAAACAAGAAAGCTCTAAAAACCTATAAAATTTCTACTGCCTCTGCAGGTTTAGGCAATCAAAGTGGTAGCTATAAAACACCGCTTGGCGTACACCAGATAGTTAAAAAATTTGGCGATAATGCAGAGCTAGGTAGTATATTTAAAGGTCGAGAGAATACTGGGAAGATTGCTAAGATTTTGCAGAAGTCTAATGAAAGAAGTGAGTCTGATAATATCACTACGCGAATTCTTTGGTTAAGCGGCTTACAAAATGGTGTGAATAAAGGTGAAGGTATAGATTCCCATAAACGTTATATCTACATACATGGAACGGATGAGGAAGGAAGGTTAGGACAACCCGCCTCACATGGCTGCATTCGTATGGCAAACAAGGATGTTGTAGAATTATTTAACAAGGTAGAGAATGGCACTTTGGTCAATATTATTGAACAGTGAAAACTACATTCTCATTCGAGGGTATGCAGCACGTAAATATTGTACCATTGAAATAATCGTCAACACTGTGGCTATCGCTAAAAAGACTAGACCAACTTCACGCAAAGGTGCTCCCCATAGGTCTTGATTATAAAGTAAGAAGATAAGTGACAATATTTGTAATACTGCTTTCAACTTGCCAATAAAAGCAACACCTACTACACCACGCTCACCAATTTCAGCCATCCATTCACGCAATGCCGATATAGTGATTTCACGCGCAATAATAATAATGGCAGCCAGCGTAATCCAAATCATACCCTCACGCTCAACAATTAAGAGTAATGCAACCGCCACCAAGAGCTTATCAGCTACAGGATCAAGAAAAGCCCCAAAGCGAGATTCTTGGTTGAATTTACGGGCCAAATAACCATCAATTAAATCAGTCAGTCCCGCTAAACCAAAAATCGTGGAAGCTGTTAACGGCATCTCTAAATAGAAAAATAAAACTATCAAAGGAATAGCAGCTATTCTTAAAATTGTTAAGAATATAGGTAAATTCAATTTCACTTAATCAAGTTCTCAGGGGTATTTATTGGGTTTAGATAACCAAAGTACTAATCATTCCGTATGAAAAGCACTGGTCATTCGGTATGAAATGTATCATAAATCTTTTCTGCAAGTTTCGCACTAATTCCATTCACTTTACTTAATTCATCGACACTCGCTCTTGTTACAGCGCGCATACCACCAAACTGTTTTAACAAACTTTGTCTACGTTTAGGCCCTAAGCCAGCAATGCCTTCAAGGGGTGATGTTGTACGCGCTTTTTGGCGACGCTGTCGATGACCTGTAATTGCAAAACGGTGCGCTTCATCACGAATCTGTTGAATTAAGTGTAGTGCACTAGAATGAGCTGGCAAGTAAAGTTTTTGTTTATCTATATCTCCCAGAGTTAATGTATCGCGGTCTTGACGTCGCCCCTCCCCTTTAGTCACACCGATTATATCCACACCACTTATTTGCAAGTCCTGCAAGACTTCTATCGCTTGACTCACCTGCCCCTTACCACCATCAATAAACAAAATATCTGGGAGCTTCGCTTCGCTCTCAGAAGACTTTCTAAAACGACGCCGCAGCACTTGATTCATTGCCGCATAATCATCTCCTCCGATAATACCTTCAATATTGTAACGACGGTACTCTGACTTAATAGCGCCTTCTAAACCAAATACCACACAAGAAGCAACCGTTGCTTCACCCATGGTATGACTTATATCAAAACACTCCATGCGTGCAGGAATATAGTCTAAATTCAATTCATTTTGCAATGCAATGACACGTTTTTGAATACCTGCTTTAGAAGCTAAATGAGTATTCAAAGCATGTTGCGCATTACGCAGAGCCATATCAACCCAACGTGAACGGTCTCCACGCAAGCGGTAGGATAAAACAACCTTATGTTCAGCTTTTAGAGTAAGCATCTCCTCTAGTGTTTTTTCACCGTCAGGCTTATGGCTAATTAATATTTCAGAAGGGATTTCTCGGCTTAAATAATACTGCGCCACAAACGATGCCAAGACATAAGATTCATTAATTTCTTCATCTTTATAAAAAGCAGGTACTTTAGGAAAGAAGTTTTTATTCCCAAGGTTATTCCCCTTACGAATTGTTAATACCTGAATACTGGCAACATTAGAGGCAAACTGACAAGCAATAACATCCACATCTCCCTGCCCTCCACTGATGCTTTGCTGTTGTGATACTTGTCTTAATTTTTCAATTTGGTCTCGATACAACGCTGATTGCTCAAAAGCTAACTTAGCCGTAGACGCATCCATACTCTCTACCAGCTCATCAATGACTTGCTGAGATTTACCCTGTAAGAATTGAACCGTATGTCGCACACCTTGGTTGTAACTTTGCTCTGTTATTTCTTGCGTACAAGGTGCAGTACATCGTTGAATTTGATACTGCAAACAAGGACGCGAGCGATTACTAAAATAGCTGTTTTCGCATTGCCTTACTTGAAATAGTTTCTGCAATAAACTTAACGTTTCTCTCACTGCGCC
>JAZGFW010000306.1:0-2609 GCA_036479895.1 Cocleimonas sp.
TTTAATACATTTTTAACATAGTTCTTGGTTTCTTTGTAAGGAGGAATTCCCTTGTACCTATCAACTTTACCTTCACCGGCGTTATAGGCTGCTATCGTTTTTTTCAAATCACCTTGATAGCGTTTAAGCAAGAACTTAAGATACTTAACACCACCCCGAATATTTTGTTCTGGTTTATAGCTGTTCTTCACACCAAAGCGTTTTGCTGTATCCGGTATCAACTGCATTAACCCTTGAGCACCAGCATGGGATAACGCTTTTACTCTAAAACAAGACTCCGCAGTAATTACCGATTTAACCAAGTTGCTATCAACCCCGTATTGACGAGAGTACTTATTGATAGTCAGCTCAAATGGTTTTGCTTTTTGGTTAATCTGCCAAGCATTCCATTTTAAACAATTACGGGGGAAAATAGGTTTCTGTCGCTTATTTAATACTGCTTTTTTCTGAGGAAGTACAAACCCTTGGCGGCTGAGATCAACCATCGCAAGCTTTATATCCTTATCAGAAAGAAATTTCTGAGGCGTAGCAGATACATTGCTTACAGCAAACAAATATATAAAAAGTAGTATGTAAGAATAGTTCTTCATGCGTTAGGTAAATATCTGCAACAATAATATAGTCATGCTTAAATTATACAATACATTCGGAATAAAGTTCGGCACTAGTGCTTTGCCACTAACCAAACACCTCCAATAATTGCAAGAAAGCCAAAGGCTCGTGCAAGGCTCATTGTTTGAAGTTCTGCGCCAAACCAACCGAATTGCTCAATTAATGCAGTCACAATAAATTGAGCAGCAATGACAATGGTAAACGCCGTTGCCAACCCTAAGCGTGGTATAGAATACGAAATACTAGAAACTATAACTAAACCTAATAACCCTGAAGACAATACATACCAAGGAATACTGGCACCAATATTCTTAAAGTTTAATGGGCTGGGGCTTAATAGAACAACAATAACCATTGCTATAGCACCTAAACCGTAAGTAATTAATACACTTTCCTTGGTGCCCATTCCTTTGTCCATTAAGCCCATAAATTGACCTTGAATGGCAACCGCTATTCCACCCATCGCGGCTATAAAAATTAAAACAAATGTGTTATTCATTAATTAAAACCCTTTAATTTAAAGTCACCAATCTCACTCAAAACCGACGTAGCAAAAGCACCTGCGGACAATGAAAACTGCAAACTAACAACACCATCTTTGATGATCTCATATTCAAGCGATTTCACCCGTAAACGTAGTGCCTTACGTTCTTGCTTTAAACCCATTTTTTCAAGCCCTTCACACAATACAGAAAACTCACTGGCAACCGATTTTTCAAGCTCTGCAATACCCGCCTCTGAAATCAACTCCCCCTTCCCCCACAAAGCTCCCGTTGGATGAAGTTCCTGTCGCTGAATACGTTTAATAATCGTGTCATCTACTATGTCTAAAAAACAAGATTTAGAGCCATTCAGCATAAAGACATCGCCTTCAGAGGCTTGATTCCATAAACCACTTTTTACCCGCTCAGATAAGATATGATTAAAAATCCATGAACGAGCTGCCGAAAGATAAATACTTCGTTTTGGGCGTGACTTAACTTTAAATTCACCTTTAAACCATTGCTCCGCTTTTTTAATGTTTGAATAAGTTTTTTGCTCCTCATTATAAAAACCAAAGCGTTGCTCACCAAAGTAATTGGGGATACCTTGCTCATTAATACGATTCACCGCGGCCTTTAACTCAGATTCCTCACCTTTAAAATCTCTAAGCAACAGTTTAAAACTGTTGCCTTCTAAAGTGCCTCGTTTCAGTTTTCTGTTATGCCGTTTTTCATCCAATATTTGAATAGAATCAGGCAGTTCAATCTGCCATTTTGGTGCTTCGCGCCCTGGCATTTGTACACTAAACCACTGCGTAGTCACTGCGTTACGATCCTTCATCCCTGCAAAACTCACATCACGACGCGGTACACTCGCAATTTTTGCCAGCTGACCTGCAACCCAATCGGTATTTTCACCCACTTTTTTAATACGGAGCCAAACATGCTCACCCTCTCCTGAAGGTGTAAAGGTTTGAATTTCATCAACAATAAAATCTTCAGGTTTAGTACGAATAACACCTGATAATTGACTGTTTTTATTTACTTTTTCAAATTCTTTCATACGATAAATAATTAAAGCTCTTTGTTTAGCATGACGCGTAGTTTTGCATACATTGTTTGTACTTTCTTTTTAAATACACCTTTACCGTTAAAAACTTTCGCTTTGAAGTATTGTTTGATTGGTGCTATTTTTGATTTGATGTCTAAATACGTTTGAGAATGGGTGATTTTTTCAATAAATAGGATGATATAGATATATGCCCTTTCAAACCAAATAAATTCCATTAACTTGGTTTTTACAGCGCGAAAAAGCCAAAAAGTAAATGCGGATACTGGGATTTTACCCGCATAAACTAAAACACCGTGAATGACTTTTCCCTGCACAAACAGAGAGGCTGCATACAAGCCCTGTAGCTCTACTGTAATAAACAGCAGAATAAATAAAACCAAAATGATTTTGCTATTAACTGTTTGTAAATATTCGCTTGTTTTCTGAAGGATCTTTAAGCGATT
>JAZGFW010000307.1:0-3614 GCA_036479895.1 Cocleimonas sp.
GATAAATGCTTCATTTTAGCCGCAATAATATTTAAGCCGCCTTTTTCAAAACGTGAATAGATTTCCCCAATGACACTTTTGCCGATTGCATCAGGTTTAATAATAGAAATAGTGCGTTCAATAGCCACGATAAAGTACTCCAGTATGTTTGTTGAGGAAGCGCTGATTATGCCGATTATAGTTTAGTGCAGAAAAAACTGTCGCTATTTTTCACGAAGTGAGACGTAATAGTCATTCTATTGCGCCGATCTTCTTGGAAAATATCGGTAGTTTTAGCAAGCTAAAAATAATTGGAATTATTCAGGAGTTCCTTAAATAAACTCAGTAAAAGGCTGAGCTAAAAGCGCGATATTGTACTTGTGAATAGTAGTGTAAGTAAAATACTTTAAGTTATTGATTAAGTATTAAGAGATCTTTGCAGAGTCGGATGACAAGTAAAATTTTCTGAGGTTCCACTGCTTTTCGTTGGAAAGCTTGCTAATAATCCGTGATTTTTCTTTCGCCACCGACTTTGTGCAAAGGTCTCATTAAATATAAATGAAGTATAGAAAGTGTTATTTACGTTGTAATCGTGCTTTCACATGACTTCGAATATCAAGTAAATTAAAGGCAAATATCATTGTGATATAACTAATCATACCTACGGCTAGCTGAATGAGTAACCAGCCCCAACCACGGAAGTCTTTAATCCACCAAAGGCAGAGTGTCATGACGAGTGTTGCTATGATTATTTTAATAAAAGATTTGTAGGGCACGGGTACTGAAAAATATTTTCTCCCTATAATTGCGCTTAAAAAGCTACCTAAAATAAAGGAACTTAGTGTGGCAATAGCTGCCCCTTGAATTCCCATGATAGGTATCAACCAATAATTTAAGCCGATATTAACGGTTGCGATCACTATACCAATTTTTGCAATACCAATAGTGTGATGACCTAATTGGAAAGCTAGGTCAAAGTAAAACGTTTGTAAACCCATTAAAAATATGGCTGTTGTAACCCAAGGTAACAAGAAAATAACTGACTCTTGAAACTGCTCATCAATTAATAAATAAACCAAATCAGGGCCGACCAAATTTAATCCTGCAACAGCAGGAACTGAAATACCTAATAATAAAATAGTGTATTTGCGGAAATAGTCGGTTGACTCTTTTACCTTACCCTCTTCAAGTAAATTAATAATAATAGGATAAGCAGCCAAATTAATGACTGACATAATCATTAGAATTGAACTGCCTGATAAGTCATAGCCAACCGCATATAAACCTGCTTGGGATTTATCTTGTAATCCTGCGAGCATAAAACGATCGGATACTTTGGTAAGCTCTTCTAGCAAATTGGCACTGGCAATAGGTAGTCCATACACCAATAGTTTTTTTAGTAAATCTTTGTTGTAGGTTGATTTATCAAAAGATGACCATGTTTGTTTAAACATGAACAATGCAGGTAAAAGTGTGCCTAAGGCGACTCCCGTAATAACACCTGTTGCACCGTAGCCTAGGTAAGCAAGTAAACCACCAAAACTAATAGCAAGAGTTGAGTAACCAATCGTTAAATAAGCATAGTTGAGGGGTAAGATTTTTGCCGTAAATAGGTTTTGAGTAATGGTAAATAATGCAAGTGCGAGCAAGAAGAAAAAGGCATTCATAATCCAAGTTGCTTCTTCTTGTCCCCAATAAAAGAAGATGCCTAAAATACTAAGAATGAAAAGCAGGGATAGTATGCGGCTATAAGAAATGGCAATGGTTGTGAGAAAAGCAGTATTGTTGTGTTCTTTGCTTGACCAAAATCGGAGCGTGCCAGCAGGCAACCAAGCAAATATAACATTATGGATAAAAACAGTTCCAGTGAGTAGTAGCGTATAAAGTCCGTATTCTTCAGGGCTTAAATAATGCGTATAAACTGAAAGCGCAGCAAAAGCCATCAATGCCGGAATTGCTTTGGCTAAACCATAAATAAGGCTATTTTTAAATAACATACGTCTTAGACCCTATCCCGTGATGCAGAATACGCATGTATAAATAATAGGGTGTAAGCGAGCCAGGTTGCTTTTTGGATGTGTGTATGGAGCGCTATTTGACTAATTAGCATGATGAATAATAAGGAAAGTAAAAACATTTTCTCTTCAAAAGGGGCTCGTAGTATAAAGTATAAAATACTGATAATCATAAGAATATAAAGGGTTAAACCTATAATTCCATTTTCAGTTAGTAGGTGAATAAAGGTATTGTGCGCCCATGCATAATTAACGTGCTTTCTACTTAGTTGTGAGTATAAGCCACCCACACCTGCGCCAATAATGGGTGCGTTTTTCCATTCTTGAATGGATGTTTTCCATATCACTGTTCTATAGTTTAGTGTGCCTGATTTAATTGAAGAACCTGCGCTAAACACACGATCTACGGAGGCTTTTGGTGCATAAGTTAGGACAACGGAGATAGATAGAATAAAAACAACAAGCATGCCCGCTTTTATTTTTAGCGATGCTTTGCGGTGCGTAAACAGCCAATAACCAATACCTAACAAGCCGACAATAAAGCCTGTGCGCGTACCTGTTAAGAAAATAGCGAACATAATCACTGGAATAGCAATTATATTAATAATGATTAATAGTTTGTTTTGGTGAGCTTTTGCCAAGTAAGCTGCCATGGGTATGCCGAGAGCAAGGATGTAAGACATTAAGTCTGTATCAATATTGGCAATGGTATATCTGCCATAAAACTCGGTTACATTATGTATATAGTTATTAAAAATAAACCCAAAAGCTACTACGGCACCGACGACGTAGCTCTGGTAGGCAAGTAGCAGGTTTTTTCTGTTATCAATGACAAAAGTAAATACAAAAGGAAGTAGCATTAGCTGAAATCCTGTTACAGCTAACTCTTTACCTAAAATATCATCGGGGGTCCAAGCGAGAGAAATAATTATCCAAATCCATAATAAAACTGCGAATAGATGGAAATAGGAGTAATTTGTATGTGTTCCTCGGGTGACGAGTAATAAAGCGCTTAAACCAAAAGAGAGAATACCTAATATTCTAGGTAAGCCATCATAAATTCCATCTGCCCAAGGCATGAGGAAAATAAAACCAAGTAGGGCGTAAAGCGCTAGCTTATGGGTTATTCCTTGATTTTTATCAGTATCGCTATTATCTGCGTATTGATAGTCAAAATGTTGATTATTATTATTCATTAACTAATTAGTATAAATTACAAAAATTAAATTATGCCAGAGGGCTTAGACTCACAGGATAATGTAAATATTGAACTGAGTAAATTTTAGTCAGATGAATAGAGTTTAATTACAGAGAAATGGCAAAGTAAGTCGTTTTAAACTGCCTTGGATTCTTGTTTTTTGGTATCAGTATTAAAGTTTTCTAACCATTTAGTGACACGGTTTAATGTTACTTGGAGCATGTCACTTTTAACGGGCTTTGTTAAGTAAGTTGTTGCACCTGCAATAACACCCTGAACCTCATCAAGAGGGGAAGTTTTTCCGCTCAGCATAATAATGGGGGTTTTTTTGTAATCGGTGATTGAACGCATGGTTTTACAGGTTTCATAACCATCAATACCAGGCATGATAATATCGAGAAATATTAAATCATACTGTGTAT
>JAZGFW010000308.1:0-4468 GCA_036479895.1 Cocleimonas sp.
CTGGCGCATTATCGATCTCGTCGAATGCTTTAACTTCACCACCCATCTTTTCTGCCATCACTTTCGTAAGCGCTGCAGTCAAGGTTGTTTTTCCATGGTCTACGTGACCAATTGTGCCCACGTTGACGTGGGGTTTATTACGTTCAAATTTTTCTTTGGACATGACAAATACCCTTCATATAAAAACTAAAATTCTAAAAAAAACCAACACTATATTATTAGCATCAGCAACAATTTGGAGCTCATAAGCGGATTTGAACCGCTGACCTCGTCCTTACCAAGGACGCGCTCTACCAACTGAGCTATATGAGCATCAATGTAAACGCTACACAACAATAAATGCATAACATTGCAACAATAATACTAACCCAGCTAAAGCTCCTTTTCACATCACTGTAAAAGCTACAGCAAATCAAATGGAGCGGGTGGCGAGAATCGAACTCGCAGCATCAGCTTGGAAGGCTGAGGTATTACCACTATACGACACCCGCTTGACTTAATACCTAAAAAAATGGTGGAGGGGGACGGATTCGAACCATCGAAGCTTACGCGGCAGATTTACAATCTGCTCCCTTTGGCCACTCGGGAACCCCTCCAAAATCAAGCGGCGAATTTTGAGGCATAGTTAAGGCAGTGTCAACAGTAAATCAATAAAATTTACGTGTTTTCTTCTACTTGTTAAGTAAGCCTTAATTAAGTGTTAGTATAATTGCATCTAAATTAATAACTCACGTTAAACACTTTCATGAAAATAACTATCTACGGCTCAGGGTTTGTTGGCTTAATTACAGGCGCTTGCATGGCACAAGCAGGTAACGATATACTCATTGTTGATACCGATGAAAAAAAAACCGACACCATTCAAAATGGCGAGATAAATTTTTACGAGCCAAACTTAAAGCAATTTATCCAAGATAACTTGGCCACTGGCCGACTACAATTTACCACCTCCACCAAACAAGGTGTAGAACACGGTGTTTATCAGTTTATAGCCGTTGGTGCTCTTATTGATGACAACGGCGTTACTGATACCAGCAATATTATTACGACCGCCAAATCTATCGCAGAACACCTCACTCACTATCGCATTATTGTCAGTAAGTCCACAGCCCCTGTGGGTATTGCCGATAAAATTAGTGAAACTATCAAAGCAGAACTTATTAACCAACATAAAGTTGCTGAGTTTGATGTGGTATCTAACCCAGAGTTTTTAAAAGAAGGCGCTGCTATTGACGACTTTATGAAGCCTGATCGTATTATTATCGGTGCCGACAACCCTCGTACAGCCGAACTAATGCGTGAACTCTACGCACCTTTTAACCGTAGCAGAGATCGTATTGTTGATATGAGCATCCGTTCTGCTGAATTAACAAAGTTTGCTGCCAACGCCCTACTCGCCACTAAAATTAGCTTTATGAATGAGCTTTCTAATATGGCAGAAATATTGGGTGCAGATATAGAGGAGGTTAGGTTAGGTATTGGCTCTGATCCTCGAATCGGCTATCACTTTATTTATCCCGGCTGTGGCTATGGCGGCTCATACTTCCCTAAGGATGTGCAAGCACTTGAGCGAATCGCCATTGATATTGGCTATAACGCTGAATTACTCTCTGCGGTCGAGTCCATTAATGAACGCCAAAAAGATATTCTCTTTGAAAAATTGATTCGCTACTATGGCGAATCATTAAAAGACAAAACAATTGCTTTATGGGGCTTATCTTTTAAACCCAACACGGATGATATGCATCATGCATCGAGTCGCGTACTCATGGAGGCACTTTGGAAAATTGGCGCTAACGTTCAAGCTTATGATCCTATCTCGGCAAAAGAGTGCCATCGGATTTATGGTGATAGAGACGACTTGACACTTTGCATATCTGCCGACGATGCCTTAGTAAATGCAGATGCTTTAGTCATTGCAACCGAATGGCAAGAGTTTCGCTCCCCTGATTTTGACAAGTTAAAAGAAGAACTTGCTGACCCTGTCATTATTGATGGCAGAAACCTCTACAATCCCGCTTTTTTGAAAGAACTTGGTTTTAAATATTTTGCTATCGGGCGTGGAGAAAACCCTACGAAATACCAAAACAACACTTCCCAATAGACTTGAAAGAAGTATAAATGTAATAAACGCTACACTTTCTTATAGAGTAAATCCCACACCCCATGTCCTAACTTTAAACCACGCGTTTCAAACTTAGTTGTTGGGCGCTCATCTGGCTTTGGCGAAAAGGGGGAATCTGATAACGATACGAACTCAGTTGATGCTTCCATCACTTCTGCCATATGTTCTGCATACGGCTCCCAATCGGTTGCCATATGAAAAACACCGTCTTTTTTTAAGCGCGACGAAATCAAAGAAACAAAGCTAGGTTGAACTATACGGCGCTTATTGTGGCGCTTTTTATGCCATGGATCAGGAAAGAACAACTGCACTCGATCAAGACTCTTTTCAGGGATTCGATATTTTATAATTTCCACAGCATCATCATCCATCACACGCAGATTAGTCAGTTGCTTTTCATTGATAAGATGAAGCAAACGACCCACACCGGGGCGATGTACCTCGATACCTATAAAGTTTTTCTCTTTTAATTGCTCCGCCATCGTCGCCAATGACACACCATCACCAAAACCAATCTCAAGCGTTAGAGGAGCCCTATCCTGAAATAAAGACTCTAAATTCAACGTTGAGTCAGCTCGCTCAATACCAAAAATCGGCCACTGCGTTTTAAGCGCCAAACTCTGACTTTTGGTCAACCTACCCTGACGCAAAACAAAACTACGCACTTGACGCATAAAAATATCTGTCACTTATTTCTCACCCACATTCAATTCCATAAACATAAAATATAATTAATACAGTTACTTAAATAAACTTAATCTATATAACATCACTTATCACTCATAAATCATACTGGTGTTATTAATCAGTTCTCTTGATTAATGACAAACTATATTGGTATATTAGCAGATAGTTATTTTAATAGTGGAACCAATTATTGCTTCCGCTGTCAACTTAACGCTTACTTTAAATATTTTAAAGCATTCATTATTAATGGACAGGAGACCATAAATGAAATTACGTACTATTCTTGCAACACTTATCGCTGTATCAGCCCTTACACTAACAGCTTGTGATAAAGCAAAAGATGCGGTTAACGCAACTAAAGAAGCAGCAGGTGATGTTGCTGGTTCTGCAATGGACAAAGCAAAAGACGCAGCTGGTTCTGCCGTTGATGCTGCTAAAGATGCAGGCAAAGCAACAATGGAAGCTGGTGGAAACGTAACTGATGCAGTTAAAGATGCGGCAGGCGCAGCCGTTGACACAGCAAAAGATGCTACTGGTTCAGTCGTTGAAGGTGCTTCAGACGCAGCAGGTTCAGCGGTAGACGCTACTAAAGATGCAGCAGGTAATGCTGTAGAAGCTACAAAAGATGCTGTGAAATAAATTCGCTTCTTTTTTTGTAAAAAGCACCAGCCTTTGCTGGTGCTTTTTTTTGCTTAAAATTTCGTAACAGCAATTAAGCATATATATGTTTAATGCCAGATAGAGACCTTTGCACGAATCAGGTGACGAGAAATTATAGAAAATTGTTTTGCTGAGCAATACAAACAAAAAGGCTGGCAAGCCAAAATAAAAGCAATGGTGCCGTCATATCAAGAATCATTAATAGAAAATACTGCTTTACTAAAAAAGGTTAGGCAGAGAACTTTAGCAGTTTTAGAGTTAGACTAATGGGCATATATAATTATGTAGTTGATAGTATCAACGACATCAGCCTTGCAACAGTTTCATAAATTCACTGGCTTTTTCACTTAATTTATCTGAACTCTCAGATCGGCGCATAACAGCCAATACCTTTTGTTTTATATTTGGCAACATCATTAAATCACTCAACACGGCATTAAAGGCCATTTGATTTTGATCCGATAGCTTCTCAATAAACGGGATTAGTAAAGTATCGTCTTCCAAATCCATCCAAGCTCTACTTGAAAATACAACTAACACTTCGATATCATTAGATAAAAAATTAGTTTCTTGTGAAGTTAAAAAACGTAAAAAGTATTGCGTGCGAAGATCATCTGGCTTAGCCCCTGATAGCGCCCGTAGCAACGCGGCGGCCACTTTAATATTAGGCGAACCAGATTCAACTTCTTTATCTAAAAGTACGATAAGTGACTGAGTTAAAACCTTATTTGGACTTACGCTCTCTAATAATAGCGCGAAACTCTCTAACGGAACTTCTGGCATTTCTAGCAAGGCTTTAACCATTAACGCTTCATTGCCATCTTCATCCAAGCGTGCCACAACATCTGCAATGCCTTGCAAGCCTAAAAATTGCCACTGCTCATAGCCAAGACTCCCTAATAAGTACTCCCGGGTTGCCTGATAATAATGAGAAGGTGATTGCCCCAGCTCACGCGTTGCAAAGGCGTGAAACATTGCCAACCTTTCAGGCTGCGG
>JAZGFW010000309.1:0-16233 GCA_036479895.1 Cocleimonas sp.
ACATCACGGGCGCATGTGACCTTCCAGAAGGTGTGGAAATGGTAATGCCAGGTGATAACGTTAAAATGGTGGTAACACTCATCAACCCAATCGCGATGGATGACGGTTTGCGTTTTGCTATCCGTGAAGGTGGTCGTACTGTTGGTGCGGGTGTTGTTGCTAAGATTGTTGAGTAAAATAATTTTGAGTAATAAGACTCAGGATTAGGGTGTTTGAGAATAGTGGTAAGAGTGGTTGAGTAATCGCATCTTTCTGCTATAATCTCGCGTCCTTCGAGGAGCGAAGTATGTTTGCTGGTAGTTTCTTACTTGTAATTGTGCTTCGTTCTTTTGTTGTTTCAGAAAGTAGGTTTTTTACGTTAGGCTAGTAGCTCCAATTGGTAGAGCACCGGTTTCCAAAACCGATTGTTGGGGGTTCGAGTCCCTCCTGGCCTGCCATTCTGAATAAATGAAGGGTTAAAATGCTGTCGAGTGTATAAAATACATTGAGATAGTTTAAGAATTTTAAAGTCATGGATAGGTTTCTGTATTTCCTAGGTTATACGGGGCTGAAGATAAAATAAAATATGGCAACAAATACAGAAACAGCGGGTTCAATTTTCGATACGATAAAGCTTTTGTTGGCGTTATTGGTTTTGATTGCGGGCATTGCAGGCTTTTATTATTTTGCAGAGCAGTCTTTACTGTATCGTGTATTAGGTTTGCTGGCGGTTGTTGGTGTTGCTATTGGTATTTCCATGACTACTGTTAAAGGTAAGAATCTGGTGGGCTTTCTAGGTACGTCACGTACTGAGGTTCGTAAGATGGTTTGGCCTACACGAGCTGAAACCATGCAGACAACTTTAATGGTGTTTATTTTGGTAGTGATTTTAGCGATATTCCTATGGTTTGTAGATATGTTGCTAGGTGCGGGTGTTAAAGCGCTATTGTCGGTGGGTGGTTAAGATGTCCAAGCAATGGTTTGTTGTTCATGCGTACTCAAATTATGAAATGAAAGTGCGTGATGCGCTGAATGAAAGAGTGGAGCGTTTAGATCTGCAAGAGTTTTTTGGTGAGATATTGATTCCTACTGAAGAAGTTGTTGAGATGCGTGAAGGTCAAAAGCGTAAAAGTACACGTAAGTTCTTTCCTGGGTATATCTTGGTGGAAATGGAGCTTAATGATGAGTCTTGGCATTTAGTGAAAAATACACCAAGAGTTCTTGGGTTTATTGGTGGGACGAGTGATCGCCCTGTGCCAATTTCTGAGAAAGAAGCAAATGCGATTATGAATCGTATGGAAGAAGGTGTGGAAGCACCTCGTCCTAAAGTATTGTATGAGGTTGGTGAGGTGGTTCGTGTGGTTGATGGGCCGTTCAATGACTTTAATGGTTCGGTAGAAGAAGTGAATTACGAAAAAAGTACCTTGCGTGTTGCGGTGCAAATATTTGGTCGCTCTACGCCTGTCGAACTAGAGTTTTTTCAAGTGGAAAAAGCTTAAGGTTTTAATGTGAATTTGTTAGGTTTTTGTGGTTCTTTTAATAGAGTTACAAAAAATACTTTTAATTATGTTTCGAGGAGCTTGTTTAGAAAGTTACGGTAGTTGATGTAACTTGTTAATGAGCGTTTGCACTCGTGGAGTAAAAAATGGCTAAGAAAGTTGAGACGTATCTCAAGTTACAAGTGCCTGCTGGTGAGGCTAACCCAAGTCCTCCTGTGGGCCCTGCGCTAGGTCAGGCAGGAATTAATATCATGGAGTTCTGTAAAGCATTTAATGCTGAAACGCAGGGTACTGAAAAAGGTATGCCGATTCCAGTCGTGATCACTGTTTATAATGATCGTAGTTTTACTTACATCACTAAAACACCGCCGGCTTCAATTCTTTTGAAGAAGGCTGCAGGAATTCAAAAAGGAAGTGGTGTGCCAAATACTGATAAGGTTGGTAAAGTTACACGTGCTCAGTTGGAAGAAATTGCAACAGCGAAAGATCCTGATTTAACCGCGGCAGATATGGATGCGGCAGTACGTACTATTGCAGGCAGTGCGCGTAGTATGGGTATCGAGACAGAGGGTGTAAACTAATGGCTAAGTTATCTAAGCGTCAAAAGCTTATTCAAGAAAAAGTAACGGTAGATCATGTTTATACTTCTGCGGAGGCTTTTGACTTAATAAAAGATCTTCCTAAGTTGAAGTTTACTGAAAGTGTTGATGTAAGTATTAATTTAGGTATCGATGCGCGTAAATCAGATCAAGCGGTTCGTGGTTCTACTGTGTTGCCAAATGGTACGGGTAAAACAGTCCGTGTTGCGGTGTTTACACAGGGCGAAAATGTAGAAAAGGCAAAAGCGGCTGGTGCAGATATTGTCGGTATGGATGATCTTGCTGAAGAAGTTAAAAAAGGCAATATGGACTTTGATGTTGTTATTGCTAGTCCAGATGCAATGCGTGTTGTAGGTCAGTTAGGTCAGGTTCTTGGTCCTCGTGGCTTAATGCCAAATCCGAAAGTTGGAACGGTAAGCGCGGATGTTGCTACAGCTGTTACTAATGCAAAGGGTGGTCAGGTGCGTTACCGTACGGATAAGGCAGGTATTATCCATTGTCGTATTGGTACCGTTGATTTTGAAAGTAAGGCTTTGCAAGAAAACCTTGATGCGTTAATTGTTGATTTAGTAAAAGCTAAGCCAACATCAGCTAAAGGTATTTACTTAAAGAAAGTAACCGTTTCAAGTACGATGGGTGCTGGGCTTGCTGTTGATACGGCATCGTTAGAATACTAAGATGCTTTGAAAAAATTTGACATGATGTTTTGTGTCAAGGCTTCTATTGCTAATACAGAATAGGGGTTTGATGGATGTACTTGGTTGTATGTCGTCAAAGACCGTAGGTGTTTTTATTGGTTATTGGTTTTAGGCTGATTGCTAAGGAAACTTAATATTCCTACGTAGATGACGTAACCTGAATCAGTTGGTTTGGGGCGCGTCGTTTAAGATGTTTGGCTTATGATTTTATAGGTTGGATATTTGATTAAACGGTGGTTTTGCTGCCGAACAAAAGAGGTAGAGATTGTGGCGTTAACTTTAAAAGAGAAGAAGAAAATTGTCTCTGAAGTTGCTGCGGTTGCTACAGAAGCTCATTCCGCGGTTGCTGCAGAGTACCACGGTCTTAGCGTAGTTGAGATGACTGAATTGCGTGTTAAAGCGCGTGAAGGTGGTGTTTACTTACGTGTGGTAAAGAATAACTTGGCAAAAATTGCCCTTGCTGATACTGATTTTTCATGTATGAGTGATGGCTTTGTTGGTCCGTTAGTGTTGGCATTTTCGCAAGAAGATCCTGGTGCAGCGGCTCGTGTCATAAAAGACTTTGCTAAAGAGCATGACAAGCTAGAAGTTAAAATGCTATCCGTTGGTGGAGAGTTATTGGCTGCTTCTGAAATAGATCGTCTGGCTAAATTGCCTACTCGCGATCAGGCTCTGGCTATATTGGCTGGAACACTGAGAGCACCGGTAGAAAAATTGGCTCGTACTTTCAAAGAAGTTCCTGGAAAGCTTGTTCGTACTGTTGCAGCTGTTAGTGATTCAAAAGCGGCCTAACCCATATTTGGGTGGGTCTGGTTTTGTTATCAGGCAGTTTGATTTTTAATATTAATATACAAAGTCGCATTTGCGATTAACTGATTTAGGTTTAGGAGAAATAAAATGGCTGTTTCTAAAGATGATATTCTTGAAGCAATATCAAATATGAGTGTAATGGAGGTTGTTGAACTAATCTCTGATATGGAAGAAAAATTTGGCGTATCTGCGGCGGCGGCTGTTGCTGCGGCACCTGCTGCTGGCGGCGACGCTGGTGACTCTGCTGCTGAGCAAACTGAGTTTGACGTAGTAATGACTAGCTTTGGCGATAATAAGATATCAGCAATCAAAGCGGTTCGCGCTATCACAGGCCTTGGTCTGAAAGAAGCAAAAGAAATGGTAGAATCTGCTCCAGCTACTGTTAAAGAAGCTGCATCTAAAGATGACGCTGAAGAAACAAAGAAGCAATTAGAAGAAGCGGGTGCTACAGTAGAACTGAAGTAATCGTTCATTTTATGAGGGTTGATAGTGTGCTATCTTCCTTCATAAAAGACAGGCTGACAGTGTAATTTCACTGTCGGCCTTTTGTCGCTTAAATCAAGCTTGAATTAATAGTGATGCCCCGTATCCTATTTGAACGATTTGAAGTGACTTAAAAATTCAGGAGTTTCTCAAATGAGTGTTGAGAAATTTCGCACTGTACTTGCTGTACTAACAAGCTGAACAGGTTTCAGAAGAGGGAAAATAATGGCTCTGACTTTCACTGAGAAAAAACGTATCCGAAAGGATTTTGGTAAACGCACCCAGGCGTTAGATATACCTTATCTTTTAGCAATTCAGCTTGAGTCGTATCGTGGATACCTTCAAGATGGAATTCCCGTTGAAAAAAGAAAAGACAAAGGTCTGCAGGGTGCTTTTAACTCGGTATTTCCTATCGTAAGTTACTCTGGCTTTGTAATGCTTGAGTATGTTGACTATAAAGTTGCTGAGCCCGTTTTTGATGTGCGTGAATGTCAACAACGTGGTTTGACATATGCTTCTTCTTTGCGTGCTACGATGCGTTTGGTTATTTACGATAAGGATGCACCTAAAAAGACTAAAGTCGTTAAAGATATCAAGGAGCAAGATGTCTACTTAGGTGAAATGCCTCTAATGACAGAGAAAGGTACTTTTGTAATCAATGGTACTGAGCGTGTTATTGTTTCTCAATTGCATCGTTCGCCTGGTGTGTTCTTCGATCATGATAAAGGTAAAACAAATACGGCGCGTAAGTTGTTGCACAATGCGCGTGTGATTCCTTACCGTGGTTCTTGGTTGGATTTTGAATTTGACCCTAAAGATTCTGTTTTTGTTCGTATAGATCGTCGCAGAAAATTGCCTGCTACTGTTTTGCTTCGTGCTTTAGGTATGGAGACAGAGCAAATACTCGAATGCTTCTTTGAGAAAATTAGCATAAACCTGCAGAAAACTAAGATTCAAATGGATTTGGACCCTTCTCGTCTGCGTGGCGAGTTGGCTTCTTTTGATATTGAGATTGGTGGTAAGAAAATTGTTGAATCTGGTCGTCGAATAACTGCGAAACATATTCGTATTCTTGAAAAAGAAAAAATTAAGAAGCTTGAAGTACCTGAAGAATATATGCATGGAAAAATTCTAGCGCATAATATTATTGATGAATCGACTGGTGAGTTTCTGGCGGAAGCAAATGCTGAGTTAACGGAAGAACTAATTGAGTTATTGCGTGAAAATGATATTAAAAAGTTTGATGTTATTTACACCAATGATCTTGATCGCGGTCCGTTTATTTCTAATACGTTAAGAATCGATGCGTCTACAACTGCATTAGAAGGCATGATAGAAATATATCGCATGATGCGGCCTGGTGAACCACCTACAAAAGAAGCTGCTGAAAACTTATTCCATAACTTGTTCTTCTCTGAAGATCGTTATGATCTTTCGGGCGTGGGTCGTATGAAGTTTAACCGTCGACTTGAATATGATCTTGAAACAGGTCCAAGTATCTTGTTTGACTTGGGGTATTTATCCGGTCGTAAAGATGCTGCTTCTAAAGCGCTTGTTGAAAAACATGGTGCGGTTTATGAGGCACTAGAGAAAACAGGTAAAGCCAGTTCCGATATTGTTAATGTCTTAAAGACATTAATTGATATTCGTAATGGTAATGGCGTGATTGATGATATCGATCATTTGGGTAATCGTCGTATTCGAAGTGTTGGTGAGATGGCAGAAAATGCTTTCCGTATTGGTTTGGTTCGTGTTGAACGTGCGGTTAAAGAACGTCTAACAGTTGCAGAAAGCGAAGGCTTGATGCCACAGGATATGGTCAATGCTAAACCTGTTTCAGCTGCTGTTAAAGAATTCTTTGGTTCAAGTCAGTTGTCTCAATTCATGGATCAAAATAACCCATTGTCTGAGATTACACACAAACGTCGTATTTCAGCATTAGGTCCCGGTGGTCTAACGCGTGAACGCGCAGGCTTTGAAGTGCGTGACGTACATCCAACGCATTACGGTCGTGTCTGTCCTATCGAAACACCTGAGGGGCCAAATATTGGTTTGATTAACTCTCTGGCTGTTTTTGCAAAAACGAATGATTATGGTTTCTTAGAGACGCCTTACCGCAAAGTTAAGGACGGTAACGTGTCAAAAGAAATTGATTACTTGTCGGCGATTGAAGAATCACGCTTTGTAATTGCTCAGGCAAATGCTGATATCGGTAAAGACGGAAAGTTTGTAAAAGACATGATCTCATGTCGTTTCCAAAACGAATTTATGGTGTCTCCAGCTACTGATGTGCAATACATGGATGTATCACCTAAGCAGATTGTATCCGTGGCAGCGTCATTGATTCCATTCCTAGAGCATGATGATGCCAACCGTGCCTTGATGGGCTCGAATATGCAACGTCAGGCTGTACCTTGTTTAAATGCACAAACACCAGTTTGTGGAACAGGTATGGAGCGCGTTGTTGCGGTTGACTCAGGTTCTACCGTAGTTGCAAAACGTGGTGGCGTAGTTAGTGCTTCAGATGCGGCTCGTATTGTTGTTCGTGTGAACGATGATGAGGCGCAAGAAGGTGGTGTTGATATATACAACCTCATTAAGTACACGCGTTCTAACCAGAATACCTGTGTGAATCAAAAGCCTATTGTAAAGATTGGTGATGTGATTGCTCGTGGTGATGTGCTGGCAGATGGTTCATCGACAGATTTAGGTGAGTTGGCGTTAGGGCAAAATATCAAAATAGCCTTTATGCCTTGGAATGGTTACAACTTTGAGGATTCTATCTTAGTATCTGAGCGTGTTGTTGAGGAAGACCGATTCACCTCTATTCATATTGAGGAAATTAGCTGTTTGGCGCGTGACACAAAACTAGGTGCAGAAGAAATTACAGGTGATATTCCTAATGTAAGTGAGCATTTGCTTTCTAAGTTGGATGAGTCGGGCATTATTCACGTCGGTGCAGAAGTTAAGCCGGGTGATATTCTTGTTGGTAAAGTTACACCAAAAGGTGAAACACAACTTACGCCAGAGGAGAAGCTACTACGTGCAATTTTCGGTGAGAAAGCATCGGATGTTAAAGATACATCATCGCGTGTTAAATCAAGTATGTTTGGTACGGTTATCGATGTACGTGTCTTTACACGTGAAGGTGTTGAGAAAGATGCGCGTGCTATTGCACTTGAAGAAGAAGCATTATCAAAAGTTCGTAATGATTTACGTGATGAGTTATTAGTTGTTGAAGATGACTTGTTCGCACGTGTTGAAGAGCTTGTGTTGAATAAAGTTGCTGATGGTGGGCCTGCAGGTATTAAAGCGGGTGGCAAAGTCACTAAAGCTTATTTAGCGGATCTTGATAAGAAAGATTGGTTTGCGCTACGTTTGAAAAATGCTGATGCGAATAAGCAACTCGAAAACTTAGCTAAATTGCTAGCAGAGAAGAAATCACATTACGAAGACCGTTTGCAAAAGCAAAAAGATAAAATAACAGCAGGTGATGATCTTGCTCCAGGTGTTCTTAAAGTCGTAAAGGTTTATGTAGCGGTACGTCGTCGTATGCAGCCCGGTGATAAAATGGCGGGTCGTCACGGAAACAAAGGTGTGGTTTCACGCATAGTTCCTGTTGAAGATATGCCGTATGACGAGCACGGAGTACCTGTAGATATTTGTTTGAATCCACTGGGTGTACCGTCTCGAATGAACGTCGGTCAGGTTCTAGAGATGCATCTTGGCTGGGCTGCAAAAGGCTTGGGTGAGAAGATTGGTAGAATGGTTGATGCTAAAGCCAAGACTGATGAGATGCGTAAGTTCTTAACTGAAATCTACACTGAGGGTGGAAACCCAAAGCAGGGCGATATTAGTGAGATGACCGATATCGAAGTCGTTGAAATGGCTTCTAATCTTCGTAATGGCGTGCCAATGGCCACGCAGGTCTTTGATGGTGCAGCAGAAACTGAAATCAAGCGCATGCTTAAATTAGCCGAGCTTCCAGAGTCAGGTCAAACGACTTTGTATGATGGCCGAACCGGTGTTGCATTTGAGCGTAAGATTACAGTCGGCTACATGCATATGTTGAAGTTGAACCACTTGGTTGATGACAAGATGCATGCACGTTCTACTGGTCCTTACTCGCTAGTTACGCAACAGCCTCTTGGTGGTAAAGCCATGTTTGGTGGTCAGCGTTTCGGTGAGATGGAGGTCTGGGCACTAGAGGCTTACGGTGCGGCTTACACGCTTCAAGAAGTTCTAACCGTTAAGTCAGATGATGTGCAAGGTCGTAACAAGATGTACAAAAATATTGTTGATGGAAATCATAGCATGGAGGCAGGTATGCCTGAATCCTTTAATGTGTTGATGAAGGAGATTCGTTCGTTGGGTCTTCATATTGAACTTGAAAAAGACAACAAATAGGTGGTGATGAAATGATGAATAAAGGCATGGGTGATTTGCTGAATATTTTTAAACAGCAATCCAGTTCAGAAGAGTTCGATGCAATCCGTATCGGTTTAGCATCACCAGAAGTTATACGTTCATGGTCGTTTGGCGAAGTAAAAAAGCCTGAGACTATTAACTATCGTACCTTTAAGCCAGAGCGAGATGGGCTTTTCTGTGCCAAGATTTTTGGCCCAGTAAAGGACTACGAATGTCTGTGTGGGAAGTACAAGCGCTTAAAGCATCGCGGTGTAGTTTGTGAGAAATGTGGAGTAGAAGTTACTAACACTACAGTACGTCGTGATCGTATGGGGCATATTGATTTAGCGTGTCCTGTTGCACATATTTGGTTCTTAAAATCACTGCCTTCGCGTATTGGTTTATTTCTTGATATGACATTGCGCGATATTGAGCGTGTACTTTACTTTGAAGCATTTGTAGTAACAGAGCCTGGTATGACAACGCTTGAGCGTGGTCAGTTACTAAGTGATGAAGCTTACCTAGAAGCAGTTGAAGAGTTTGGTGACGAGTTTGATGCAGGTATGGGTGCAGAAGCTGTACTTGAGATGCTTAAATCGGTAGATATTGAAGAGGCTTTAGTTGATCTAGAAGAAGAGTCTAAATCTACAAACTCCGAGACAAAATTAAAGCGCATTAGTAAGCGCACAAAGTTAATGGAGTCATTTCGTGCTAAGAAGAAAGATTCAAAAGCTTCGGGTAATAAACCAGAGTGGATGATATTGACTGTGCTTCCTGTACTTCCGCCTGATCTACGTCCTTTGGTGCCGTTAGAAGGAGGTCGTTTTGCAACTTCAGATCTAAATGATTTGTATCGTCGTGTTATTAACCGTAATAACCGTCTACGCCGTTTGTTGGATTTGAATGCGCCCGATATTATCGTGCGTAACGAAAAGCGTATGTTGCAAGAGTCTGTTGATGCCTTGTTAGATAACGGTCGTCGTGGTCGCGCAATTACAGGTTCTAATCGTCGTCAGTTGAAATCATTGGCTGATATGATTAAAGGCAAGCAAGGACGTTTCCGTCAGAACTTACTAGGTAAACGTGTAGACTATTCTGGTCGTTCGGTTATCGTTGTTGGTCCTGCGCTCAAATTACATCAATGTGGTCTTCCAAAGAAAATGGCATTAGAGTTATTTAAGCCTTTCATTTTTGGTAAGTTGCAACGTCGTGGCCTAGCTACAACAATCAAGGCGGCGAAGAAACTAGTAGAGCGTGAAACACCAGAAGTTTGGGATATTCTTGCTGAGATTATTCGTCAACATCCCATCATGTTGAATCGCGCTCCGACACTTCACAGGTTAGGTATTCAAGCGTTTGAGCCTGTGTTGATTGAAGGTAAAGCGATTCAACTTCACCCTCTTGTTTGTTCTGCCTTTAACGCCGACTTTGACGGTGATCAGATGGCAGTACATGTGCCATTATCATTAGAAGCGCAAACAGAAGCGCGTGTTCTTATGATGGCGTCTAACAACGTGCTGTCACCTGCAAACGGTGAGCCGATTATCGTGCCCTCTCAAGATATTGTTCTTGGTTTGTACTACATGACGCGTGAAAGTATTAATGCAAAAGGCGAAGGCATGATCTTTGCTGATGTTGAAGAAGCAAAACGTGCTTATGATGCGGGTCAAGCATCGCTTCATGCAAAAGTTAAAGTACGCATCACTGATAGTGAGTATGACGATAACGGTGAGTTGGTTAAACAAACACGCCTTATGGATACAACGGTTGGTCGTGCGATTGTTTCTGAAGTGCTTCCAGATGGTATGCCGTTTGAGCTTGCGAATGTTGTTCTTAAGAAGAAGGCAATCTCTGGCTTAATAAATGAAGGTTACCGCCGTATCGGTCTTAAAGATACTGTTGTCCTTGCTGATCAGTTAATGTATACGGGTTACAAGTACGCAACGCTTGCAGGTGTTTCTTTCTGTGCAGATGACATGATAATCCCGGAAGCAAAAGCAACCATTATTGGTCGTTCTGAAGAAGATGTAAGAGAGATTGAAAACCAATATGCTTCAGGTCTAGTTACCCAAGGTGAGCGTTACAATAAAGTAGTTGATATTTGGGCGCGTACCAATGATCAGGTCGCTAAGGCTATGATGGATGGTATGGGGGAAGAGTCAGTAGTAAATGCTGAAGGCGAAACAGTTACGCAGGAATCATTTAACTCAATATATATGATGGCGGATTCTGGTGCTCGTGGTTCTCCCGCGCAGATTCGTCAGTTAGCAGGTATGCGTGGTTTGATGGCAAAGCCAGATGGATCAATCATCGAAACACCTATTACCTCTAATTTCCGTGAGGGCTTGAATGTACTGCAGTACTTTATCTCTACTCACGGTGCCAGAAAAGGTTTGGCTGATACAGCACTTAAAACTGCAAATTCAGGTTACCTTACACGTCGCCTAGTTGATGTTTCTCAAGATATGGTGGTAACACTAGAAGACTGTGGAACTTCTGACGGCTTGACTATGAAACCAATCATCGAAGGTGGTGATGTTGTACAGCCATTAGGTGAACGTGTACTTGGTCGTGTAACAGCAACCGATGTAATAAATGCCAGTGGTGAAGTTGTTATCCCTGCTAAGACCTTGATGGATGAAGCATGGGTTGCACAACTTGAAGAGTTAGGTGTTGACGAAATGATCGTAAGATCAGCAATTTCATGTGCTATCAAAAAAGGTGTGTGTCGTCATTGTTACGGGCGTGACTTAGGTCGTGGTCATTTGGTTAACCTTGGTGAGGCAGTTGGTGTTGTGGCAGCACAGTCAATTGGTGAGCCAGGTACACAGTTAACTATGCGTACCTTCCACATCGGTGGCGCGGCAAGTCGTGCAGCGGCAGATAATAACATTTCTGTTAAGTCAGAAGGTGTTGTGCGTTTATCGAATGTGAAGACAGTGGAAAATAAAGATGGCAACTTGGTAACGGTATCTCGTTCAGGTGAGATTGGTGTTGTTGACGATCAAGGTCGTGAACGCGAGCGTTATAAGCTACCTTATGGAGCGGTTGTAACGATTAAAGATGGTGAAAAGGTCGATGCAGGGCAAGAAGTTGCTACATGGGATCCTCATACGCACCCGATCGTAACAGAAGTTTCGGGTACGGTTGATTTTGTAGACTTTGTCGATGGTTCTACCATTAATACACAAATTGATGAAGTAACAGGTTTGAGTTCGACGGTTGTAACAGACCCTGCGGCTCGTGGTACTGGTGCAAAAGATTTGAACCCAATGATTCGTTTATTGGATGATAATGGTGATACATTGAATTTTGTAAACACTGAGATTCCTGTTCAATACCCGTTGGCGGGTGGCGCGATAGTAGGTTTAACTGCTGGCTCTAAAGTAGAAGTGGGTGATGTACTGGCTCGTTTAGCGCAAGAATCATCTAAGACCCGTGATATTACGGGTGGTCTACCACGAGTAGCAGATATGTTTGAGGCGCGTAAGCCAAAACAACCTGCAATATTGGCTGAAATCTCGGGTACATTCTCGTGGGGTCGTGAAACTAAAGGTAAGAAGCGTATAGTAATTACACCAGAGAAGGGTGATCACTATGAAGTATTAATTCCTAAGTGGCGTAACCTTGATGTATTTGAAGGTGAAAAAGTAGAAAGAGGTGAGATGATTGCCGATGGTGAGCCGAGCTCACACGACATCTTACGTTTACTTGGTCCTGTTGTTTTGGCAGAGCATTTAGTTAAGGAAGTACAAGAGGTTTATCGATTACAAGGTGTAGGAATCAATGATAAACATATTGAAATTATTACCCGTCAGATGATTAGAAAAATCGTTATTTTGACTTCGGGTGATAGTCGTATGCTTAAAGGTGAGCAACTTGATCACTGGGCAGTTGAAGAAGCTAACGCTAAACTAGTTGCTGAAGGAAAGTTACCGGCAACTTACGACAGAATTTTGTTAGGTATTACGAAAGCATCTTTGGTTACTGACTCGTTTATTTCAGCGGCATCATTCCAAGAGACAACAAGGGTATTGACGGAAGCATCTGTAACAGGAGCGCGTGATGATTTGTTGGGTTTGAAAGAAAATGTAATTGTGGGTCGTTTAATTCCCGCAGGTACTGGCTTTAAGCATCATTTAGAACGTCGACGCAAACAACAAGAAGTTCAAGATCAATTGGATGCGTTAGCGGCGGAGTCTGCAAAAATGAAGGCAGAAGCAGAGAAGCTGGAAATAGCAGAAGCACCGGCAGAAGAATAGTGCTTGAGCTAAATTTAGAAAAAGTAATTTAAATTAAAGTACTGTTTGACATGGTAGCGTTGCGGTAATAGAATTCCGCGCCTTTATCATAACGACAGTTTAGTCGGTGAATATGCCTTAAATGGCATATTTAACCAAAAAATAAGAGTTGGAGAAATATTTTTAATGTCTACAATTAATCAATTAGTACGCAAGCCACGCAAGCGTAAAGCAGAAAAAAGTAATGTGCCTGCTTTAGAGGCATGTCCTCAAAGACGTGGTGTTTGTACTCGTGTTTACACGACTACACCTAAAAAGCCGAACTCAGCAATGCGTAAAGTTGCTCGTGTACGTTTAACAAATGGCTTTGAAGTAAGTAGTTATATCGGTGGTGAAGGTCATAACTTGCAGGAGCACTCGGTCGTATTGATTCGTGGTGGCCGTGTTAAAGATTTGCCGGGTGTTCGTTATCACGTAGTACGTGGTTCATTGGATACACAGGGTGTACAAGAGCGTCGTCAAGGCCGTTCAAAGTACGGCGCAAAACGCCCTAAGTAAGATTAGCTCTAATGTTAGAGCGAGCAGTGCAGTATAAAATAGTGTAGATGTATTGTTGAATAATAGTAAACAAATAATTAAGTGAGTTTTTTATGCCAAGAAGAAGAGAAGTCCCGAAACGTATTATCCTTCCAGATCCAAAATTTGGAAGCTTAGTTTTAGCAAAGTTCATTAATACCATCATGAAGGATGGTAAAAAATCAATTGCTGAAAAAGTGGTATACGTTGCATTAGATGAAATTGCATCTAAGAAAGGCAATGATGGTATGGAGATTCTTGATTCGGCGCTTGATAATGTTCGCCCTTCGGTAGAGGTTAAGTCTCGTCGTGTGGGTGGTGCAACTTACCAAGTGCCTGTAGAAGTACGTTCTTCTCGTCAAAATGCATTGGCGATGCGTTGGTTGGTTGAAGCGGCGCGTAAGCGTGGTGAAAAATCAATGGCGCTAAAATTAGCAGGTGAGCTAATGGATGCGGCAGAAAAACGTGGTTCGGCTGTAAAGAAACGTGAAGATACGCATAAAATGGCAGACGCTAATAAGGCATTTGCTCACTTCCGTTGGTAGACTGTTAGTCACTAAAAGAAGTTAGAAGCAAGAAAGTAAAGGAAATATCGTGGCTCGTGTAACCCCACTTGATCGTTATCGTAATGTCGGAATAATGGCACATATCGATGCAGGCAAGACGACCACAACAGAACGTGTTTTGTTTTATACGGGTGTTTCTCACAAAATTGGTGAGGTTCACGACGGTGCTGCAACCATGGATTGGATGGAGCAAGAACAAGAGCGCGGGATTACCATAACCTCGGCAGCAACAACCTGTTTCTGGGAGGGTATGAATAAGCAATTCGATCAGCACCGTGTCAATATTATTGATACGCCTGGTCACGTCGATTTCACCATAGAAGTGGAGCGTTCCCTTAGGGTTTTGGATGGTGCTGTTGCGGTTTTCTGTGCGGTGGGTGGTGTTGAGCCTCAATCTGAAACTGTTTGGCGACAAGCAAATAAGTACAATGTGCCTCGCGTAGCATTTGTTAATAAAATGGATCGTATTGGCGCAGACTTTATGCGTGTGTTAGAGCAGATGCGTGAACGTTTGGGTGCAAATCCTGTGCCGTTACAAATGGCGATTGGCGCAGAGGATGAGTTTAAAGGCGTAGTTGATCTGATTAAAATGAAATCAATCGACTGGGATAAGAGCGATATGGGAGTGAGTTTTACTCTCAGTGATATTCCAGCGGATTTATTAAGTGAGGCAGAGCAGTTACGTGAGTCATTGGTCGAAGCTGCGGCGGAAGCGAATGAAGAGTTAATGGATGCTTATCTTGAAGAAGGTGATCTTAGTGAAGATCAGATTCATCAAGGTATACGGATTCGTACAATAGCTGGGGAGATAATTCCTGCTTTGTGTGGTTCGGCATTTAAGAATAAAGGTGTTCAAGCAATGCTTGATGCGGTAGTGCAATATTTGCCGTCACCTTTAGATGTGCCTTCGGTGAAAGGCGTCTTAGATGCAAGTGCTGAAAACGATGAGGACGCTGAAGAAGTTGAAAGAAGTGCCTCAGATGATGAGCCTTTTTCTGCTTTGGCTTTTAAGATTGCTACTGACCCGTTTGTGGGTACGCTGACATTCTTTAGGGTGTATTCAGGTGTTATGAAAACGGGCGAGATGGTGTTAAACCCGTTAAAAGGCAAGCGTGAAAGAGTAGGGCGTATCTTGCAGATGCACTCAAACTCGCGCGAAGAGATAAAAGAAGTAAGAGCAGGTGATATTGCTGCAGCGGTTGGCTTAAAAGATGTGACCACTGGAGATACGCTTTGTGATAAATCCCATCCAATTATATTGGAGCGTATGGATTTTCCAGAGCCAGTAATATCAGTTGCAGTAGAGCCAAAAACAACGGCCGATCAGGATAAAATGTCTGATGCCTTGTTGAAGTTGGCTCAAGAAGATCCGTCCTTCAAGGTGCATACTGATGAAGATACGGGTCAAACAATTATATCTGGGATGGGCGAATTACATCTTGATATTATTGTTGATCGAATGAAGCGTGAGTTTAGTGTGGAAGCTAATGTGGGTAACCCACAAGTTTCTTACCGAGAAAGCATACGCAAAGCGGTTGAGGCGGAAGGTGAGTTTATCCGTCAAGCAGGTGATCAGGCCGGTGGCAAGAGTCACTACGGTCATGTGAAAATAAAATTAGAACCGTTATCAGAAGGTTCTGGTTATGAGTTTGACGATGCTGTTGTTGAAGGGTCTATTCCTGCGGAATTTATCCCGGCTGCAAATAGCGGAATGGAAGAACAGTTGCAAAATGGTGTTATTGCAGGTTGTCCATTAATTGATGTAAAAGTCACATTGTTGGGTGGTTCTTCTCATGATGTGGATTCGAGCGAAATGTCATTTAAGGTGGCGGGTTCGCTGGCTATTAGAAACGCTGTGTTGGATGCAGATCCAACTATGTTAGAGCCTGTCATGCAGGTTGAGATTGTTACACCAGAAGATAATATGGGTGATGTCATGGGAGACTTAACACGTCGACGTGGTGTTGTTCAGGGTATGGATGAAGCGCCTTCGGGTAAAGTCATTCGTGCTGAAGTTCCATTATCTGAGATGTTTGGTTATGCCACTGCATTGCGATCAGCAACGCAAGGACGAGCAAGCTACTCGATGGAATTTGCAAAATACGCAGAAGTGCCGAAGTTGGTTGCTGAGGCAATGTTAAATCAAGGTTGATGTGTTAGTAAGTCGTAGTAGAAATGCGCGGAAAATAACAGAACAAATAGGTGAGAGATCATGTCCAAAGAAAAATTTGAACGTAATAAACCCCATGTCAACGTGGGCACAATTGGTCACGTAGACCATGGAAAAACAACCTTGACTGCAGCGCTTACGAAAGTGATGGCAGAAAAGATGGGTGGTGAAGTTAAAGCATTCGACGAGATCGATAATGCGCCAG